>JBCNOX010000613.1:0-3299 GCA_039593645.1 Pseudoduganella sp. | reverse complement strand
GTATACCGCGGCGCCCTGGCGCGAACTGCCGATCCAGATGCGGCCTCGGCTGTCCTGGAACAGGCGGATCGCATTGGCCGGTCCCAGCGGCGCCGAGAAGCGGCCATCGCCCAGCCAGCGCTGCAGGCCGGCATCGCTGGCCACCCACAGGCGGCCTTCGCGGTCCAGCAGCACCGATCGCACCTGGTTGTTGGCCAGGCTGCCGCTGTCGCCTTCCACGTGGCGGTAGTGGGTGAACCTGCCGCTGGCCGGATCGAGGATCGACAAGCCGTTGTCGGTGGCCAGCCACAGCACGCCGCCCGCCAGCTCCGCAATGCCCTCCACGCGATCGTTGGCCAGGCTGTCCTTGCGCAGCGGGTCGTGGCGATATTGGGTGAAGCGTTCCGTGCGCGGATCGAACACCGACAGGCCGCCGCTGATGGTGCCGACCCACAGCCGGCCATCGCGCGCCGCGTGCAGTGCCCGGATATAGCTGCCGCCCAGGGCGCCAGGATCGCCGGGACGCGGGCGGAATACCTTGTAGCCATAACCGTCGTAGCGCACCAGGCCATCCTGGGTGCCGATCCACAGCAAGCCTTGCGCATCCTGCACCATCACTGTGCTGAGGTGGGCCGGCACCTGGTCCGGCATCGCCACGCGCTGGAATGACACCATGCCCGGCCGCTGTTGCGCCGACGCCATAGTGCCCGCAGCGAGCAGGCAGGCCAACAAAGAGGTGCGCAGCAGCGAACGCATTGCCCGGGAAAGGTTAAATTGAAACTATCATTATGCCATGATCAGCGATCTCTGCTAGCATGAAACCACACGGGAGGCAGCATGCGCGCATGGTGGGCGATCGGTGTGGCGGGCCTGGCGGCATTGCCGCTGGCGCAGGCGCAGCAGGCGCACGACAGCGCGCTGCCCACCGTCTACGTGACGGCGCTGCGCCGCGCGGAGCCGGTGCAGGAAGTGCCGTTCAATGTGTCCGTCCTGCGCGGCGAAGCGCTCGACGTGCTGGCCGCCAGTGGCCGTGACCTGCGCTACCTGGCGTCACGCATGCCCAGCCTGCACATCGAGTCGGACTTCGGCCGCTCCTTCCCGCGCTTCTACCTGCGAGGCTTGGGCAATACGGACTTTGACCTGAACGCAGCGCAACCGGTCGGCGTGGTGTATGACGAGGTGGTGCAGGAAAGCCCGCTGTTGAAGTCTTTCCCGCTATTCGACCTGCAGCAGGTGGAGCTTCTGCGCGGCCCGCAGGGCAGCCTGTTCGGGCGCAATGCACCGGCCGGCGTGGTGAAGTTCGATTCGGTGCGGCCGGCGTTCCGGCGCGAGGCATACGTTAGCACCGGCATCGGCAAGGATCGCATGCGCAATGCGGAGGGCGCATTCAACACCTCGCTCGGCGAAACGCTGGCGTTGCGGGTGTCTCTGCTTAGCCAGCACCGCGGCAACCGGGTTTTCAACGACCGCCCCAACGCAGCCACCACCGAATTCGAGGGTTACCACGACAACGCCGCACGGGTGCAATTGCTGTACCAGCCAGGTCCGGGCTTCAGTGCGCTGTTGAACGGGCATGGCCGCCGCATGGGCGGGCGCGCCACGCTGTTCCGCGCCAATATCCTGCGGAAGGGCAGCAACGCACTGGTGCCGGGCTTTGATTACGCCAGCCTGCCGACTGACGGCTTGAACCATCAACAGCTGAAGACCAACGGCGCCAGCATCCGCCTGCGCTGGCAGTTCGATGGCCTGAGCCTGCATGCCATTTCGGGGTGGGAGCGGGCACGCTTTTATAGCCGCGCCGACGTGGATGCCGGCTATGGCTCCCTGTCGCATCCGCCGATGGGGCCGGGACGTATTCCATTTCCGTCCGAGACCGCCGATGCGCTGCCGAAGCACCGGCAGTTGACGCAGGAAGTCCGGCTGGAATCGGATCCGGCGCGGGTGTGGAGCTGGCTGGCCGGCGTGTATGGGTTCAGCGAAGAGATCCGAATCGACAGCTTCAGCTTCGATACCTTCAATGGCAACCGCCAGAATGCCTACGCCTGGCAGGAGCAGGAGAGCCGCTCGCTGGCTGCATTCGGCGCCCTGTCGTGGCGCGCGCGGCCCGGCCTGCTGCTGCGCGCCGGCCTGCGCTACACCGAGGACCGCAAGGAGTTCTTCGCCGCCCGCCCGCAACCGGCGCCGGGCGCGCTCGCGATTGCCGGGCTGGCAGCGGCGCCGCGTGGCCACGACTTCAGCTGGGACCTTGGTGCAACGCAGGCTATCAGTCCGGACAGCCATGCCTATGTTCGCGTCGCAACCGGCTATCGCGCGCCATCGATCCAGGGCCGCATCCTGTTTGGCAACAGCATTTCCGTGGCCCGTGCCGAGCAGGCGCTGAGCTGGGAGGCGGGCTGGAAACAGGATTTCATGCAGCGCCGTGCGCGTCTGGGCCTGACCCTGTTCCGCTACACGGTGGACGACATGCAGCTCACCGCGGGCAGCGGGGTGGTCAACCAGAACCGCCTGGTCAACGCCGCCAAGGTGCGCGGGCAGGGTGTCGAAGTGGAATGGCTGGTGCGCCCGCATGGCGGATGGACGGCCGGCCTGGGGGCCAGTTACAACGCGAGCCGGATCCGCGATGCCGGCTTGTTCGTGCTCCCCTGCGGCAATGGCTGCACGGTGCTCGACCCGCGCGGCACCGCGCCCAATAATGTTTTCATCAATGGCAACCCGCTGCCGCGCTCACCGCGCTGGATCGCCAGCGCCACGCTGCGCTACAGCCAGTCCTGGCGCAATGGCGAGGTGTCGGCCTACACCGACTGGGCTTATCGCGGCAAATACAACTTCTTCCTGTACGAGGCGGCCGAGTACAAGGCGCGGCCCCTGCTCGAAGGCGGCCTGCGGCTTGGCTACAAAGATGCGCGCGAGCGTTTCGAAGTGGCTGCCTTCGTGCGCAACTTGACCAACAAGCAGGTAGCCGTGGCCGCCATCGACTTCAACAACTTCACCGGCGTCGTCAACGAACCGCGTACTTACGGCGTGCAGCTGAAAGTCAGTTACTGATATTTCGATGTCATGCGCAGCCATTGCGGGTCTTCGCGCATGCGCTTGACGATCGGCGCAAGTTTGTCGAACAGGTCATTGCGCCCCAGTGGGACGAGGAAGCGGCGTTCGGTCGCGCGTCCCGGCAAGTCCACGAATGCCAGGCCGCCGTGCAGCCCATGCAGGCGCATGAAATAGCGTGCCGCCGATTCGGATACCGCCACGCAATCGATGCGGCCGCGGCGCAGCTTCTCCAGGTTGATCTCCTCGCTGATGGCATCCTGGCGCACCAGGCC
>JBCNOX010000612.1:0-3300 GCA_039593645.1 Pseudoduganella sp. | reverse complement strand
GTGACCCCGCCCTATGCGGCCAACGGCAAGATCGTGGGGACGCTGGGGGTGATCGGGCCGACCCGCATGGCGTACGAGCGGGTGATCCCGATTGTCGATATCACGTCGCGGCTGCTGTCCAACGCGCTCAGCAACCACTGAAAAAATAAATGGGGACGTACCCCATTTATTTTTTGCAGAAAAATGGGGTACGTCCCCATTTATTTCTTAGTGCTTGTGCGGGCAGTTGGTCTTGGTGCAGCTGCCGTAGATGGCCAGCGCGTGTTCGGCGATCTTGAAGCCGCGCTCGGCGGCAATGCTTTGCTGGCGCTTTTCAATCTCTTCATCGACGAATTCTTCAACCCGGCCGCAATCGAGGCAGACCAGGTGATCGTGGTGCGAGCCTTCGTTGAGCTCGAAAATCGCCTTGCCGCTCTCGAAATGGTTGCGGTTGAGCAAGCCTGCCTGCTCGAACTGGGTCAGCACGCGGTACACGGTGGCCAGGCCGACGTCCATGTTCTCGGCCAGCAGCAGCTTGTACACGTCTTCCGCCGTCAGGTGGCGCACGGGGCTGCTCTGGAAAATATCGAGGATCTTCAGGCGTGGCAGGGTAGCCTTCAGGCCGGACGCCTTCAGGTCGGTAGGGCTGTTACTCATGTTTGCTAACGTCAGTTGCGGGAAGTGCTTTATGATATAGCGTTTTAGGCACTTCTGCTCACGGAATTGAGGTATGCATAATATGCGCTTGACCCTGCTGTCTTTGTTGCAACGTAGCACTCCGCTGCTGGCGGCCGCCCTGTTGGCTGCCTGCGCCAGCAAGCCAGCCACCGTGGCGCCGGTGGAAGCCTCGCAGGGGGCACAGACCACCCAGATCAGCAAGGCGCAGAAGTTCATGTGGTTCTTCTCGCCCTACCGGCCCGACATCCAGCAGGGCAATTTCGTCTCGAAGGAAATGCTGGCCCAGCTCAAGAGCGGTATGACCAAGGACCAGGTCAAGTTCCTGCTCGGCACCCCGCTGATGGCCGATCCCTTCCATGGCAAGCGCTGGGATTACCCGTTCCGCCTGGCCAAGGGCAATGGCGAGCTGACCACCAGCACCGTGGTGGTGTTCTTCGACCAGGATGACAAGGTGGAGCGCTTCGAGGGCGGCAACCTGCCGACCGAGCAGGAATACATCGCACGCATCGCCGGCCCGATCAAGGAATTCAAGAAGTCCGAGGCGGCCAAGGACAACCTGGCGCCGGGCAAGGCGCCGCTGCCGGGCGGCCAGGAATCGGGCACCAGGCAATAAGCCCGCAAAGCATTAAGGAAACAGCAAGATGACGCAACTGAATATCGCCATTGCCGGCGCCAGCGGCCGCATGGGCCATATGTTGATCGAGGCGGTGCAGAAGGCGCCGGAGGCGCGCCTGTCCGGCGCGCTGGACCGGGAAGGCGCGCCGGCCCTGGGCAGCGACGCGGCGGCCTTCACCGGCCAGCCGGCCGGCGTGGCCATCACGTCCGACCTGGCCAGCGGCCTGGCCGGCGCCGATGTGCTGATCGACTTCACCCGCCCGGAAGGCACCCTGGCCCACCTGGCTTACTGCGCCGAGCATGGCGTGAAGATGGTGATCGGCACCACCGGTTTCGACGAGGCGGGCAAGGAGGCCATCGCCGCTGCGGCGCAGAAAACCGCGATCGTGTTCGCACCGAACATGAGCGTGGGCGTCAACGTGACGCTGAAACTGCTGGAGTTCGCGGCCAAGCAGTTCGACATCGGCTACGACATTGAGATCATCGAGGCGCACCACCGCCACAAGGTCGATGCGCCGTCCGGCACTGCGCTGAAAATGGGCGAGGTGATTGCCGATGCGCTGGGGCGCGACCTGAAGCAATGCGGCGTGTTCGCGCGCGAAGGCGTGACCGGCCCGCGCGACCCGTCTTCGATCGGCTTTGCCACCGTGCGCGGTGGCGACATCATCGGCGACCATACCGTGATGTTTGCCACCGAGGGCGAGCGCATCGAGATCAGCCACAAGTCGTCTTCGCGCCAGCACTATGCCAATGGCTCGCTGCGCGCGGCGCAATTCCTGGCCGACAAGAAGACCGGCCTGTTCGACATGTACGACGTGCTGGGCCTGAACGGCTGATGGAGCACTTTACCTTCGCCAGCTACTGGCAGCGCGGCGATGCGATCTCGCACGCGGTGGCTTACCTGTTGCTGGCGATGTCGCTGGCGTCCTGGTTCTTCATCCTGTGGAAGGGCTGGGCCTCATGGCGCATCCGGCGCGCTGCGCCGGTGGTGCAGGCGTTCTGGGATGCGCCGTCGGTGGCCGATGGCGTGGCGCTGATGACGGCGCGCGACCAGGAAGGGATTTTCGCAGCGGTGGCGCAGGCCGGCGCGCACCAGCTGGCGCATGCCAGGAACGGCAGCATCGCCGCCGAGATGGGGCGTTCCGAGCAGGTCACGCGCGTGCTGCGCGATGCGATCCATGTCTCGACCACGCGGCTGGAGTCGGGCCTGACGCTGCTGGCGTCGATCGCCTCGACCGCGCCGTTTGTCGGATTGCTGGGCACCGTGTGGGGCATCTACCATGCGCTGGCGGCGGTGTCGGCGCAGGGCACAGTGCAGATCGACAAGGTGGCCGGGCCGGTAGGCGAGGCCCTGATCATGACCGGCGTCGGCCTGACCGTGGCGATTCCCGCGGTGCTGGCGTACAACGGCTTTAACCGCATCAACCGCATTACGCTGTCCGAGCTCGACGCCTTCGCGCACGACTTGCACGCTTACCTGGCCAGGGACTGAGCGCATGGCATTCGGCTCCTTCAACCATCACCGGCAGAAGGAATCCATGGCGGACATCAACGTCACGCCGATGGTGGACGTGATGCTGGTGCTGCTGGTGATCTTCATCATCAGCGCGCCGATGTTTACCAATGCGGTGCAGCTGGAGCTGCCCAAGGCGCAGGCCAAGGCGCTGCAGCAGGAAGCCGATACCGTGACGCTGGCGATCGATGCCGCCGGCACGGTCCACTGGAATAACGATGCCTTGCAGCCGGGGGAACTGGAACAGCGCCTGGCGGAGGCGGCGGACTTGCCGCAGCAGCCGGAATTGCAGCTGCGGGCGGACAAGGATACCCGCTATGAAGTGGTGGCGCAGGTGATGGCGGCAGCACAGTCGCATGGCCTGACCCGCATTGGGTTTGTCACCGATCCGAAGGAAAAGAAATAATGGCTATTGCCACGTTAAACGGCGCCGCGATCGGCGATGAGGCGGCGTTCCATGCTGCCTGCCAGGCGGAACTTGGGTTTCCGTCGGGGTATTCCGCGACCATCGATGC
>JBCNOX010000611.1:0-3303 GCA_039593645.1 Pseudoduganella sp. | reverse complement strand
GCCGCGAAATCCAGCGCGAACAGTCGGGGATGCTGTTCCTGAGCCACATGCGCGCCGAACAGCGCCTGGCCATGTTCCTGTTGAACCTCGCCGGCCGTTACGCCCAGCGCGGCTATTCGTCGACCAGCTTCCAGCTGCGCATGTCCCGTGAAGACATCGGCGGCTACCTTGGCCTGACCGTGGAAAGCGTCAGCCGCCAATTGGCGCGCCTGCGCCAGGATGGCTCGATCGTCCTGCAAAACCGCGACCTGCGCATTACCGACCGCTCGAAGCTGGAAGCCATGTCGTCCGGCGGCATGGCGCAGGAACTGGCGGTCGCCTGATTCGCGTATCCGTTTTATCACCTGTAGGGGGTGTATGGGGCAGCTCTTGCTGCCCCTTTTTTCATTGTGCGAAGACTTCTTTGGCGGCCATCAGACCGTTCAGGGCGGCCGGGAAGCCGGCGTAGACTGCCATCTGCATGATGACTTCCACGATTTCTTCGCGCGTTACGCCGACGTTGAGGGCGGCGTGGATGTGTACCTTGAGCTGGGGCGTGGCGTTGCCCATTGCAGTCAGGGCGGCCACTACTGCGATCTCGCGCGATTTCAGGTCAAGGCCGGGGCGTGAGTATATGTCCCCAAACGGGAATTCAATCAGGTAGCGGGCGAAGTCGGGAGCGATGTCTCCCAGGCTTTGCACGACGCGCGCGCCGGCCTCGCCGTCGATTTCATGCAGTTTTGCGAGCCCGCGCTCGTAGCGGTTTTCCAGGTTCATCAGCGTTTCCTCCATCAGTGGTTGGATTCGACGCCAGGGACCGCTCCAGGGAGCGGTAATACTCGATCTTCTCCTTCAGTGATGCCTCTGATTGCTGCATCGCTGCGATTTCGGCAAGAACGTCGTGCAAGTGTTCCTCCAGCATCCGGCGCCGTTCCGGCACCGTCGAGTCCCCAGCGCCGCGAAGTTTGGCGAACGACTGCATTTTGCCGATCGGCATATGAGTCGTCCGCAGGCGCAGCAGGAATTCGATCCAGGCAAGGTCTGATGCCAGGTAGCGCCGCTGGCCGCCCGCCGCACGATTGACCGGGGCAATCAGCCCGATACGCTCGTAGTAGCGCAGGGTGTAGGCCGTAAGGCCGGTGCGTTTGGCGACTTCGTCAATGCTCAGGTGCGATTCCATGGGGTGATCGTAGAAGTTAGAGTGCGCTCTAAGTCAAGCGCTTTATTCTAACCGCGATACGGCAACTGCCAGCGCCAGGTCCATGGTGTTGATGTGGGCTTCCAGCCAGTCCGGCAAAGTGCGGATGATCTCGCGGGCCGTGGTTTCGTTGTCGTCCTTCAGCAGGCGCAGGGCGCGCGCGACTTTTTCCAGCAGGTTGCCGTGGGCGCAGCGGTGCGCCTGGGCTGCAGGGTAGCCGATGCGTTCCATCAGGCTGTTCTCCTCGCGCAGGTGCTCGATGATTTCGGCCGCCAGCTGTTCGCAAGCCGAATCGAAGGCAGGGCGCGGCAATGTTTCCATTGCCGCAAGCATGTCAAAGACGATACGGTGCGACTGGTCGAGAACCGGGACGCCGAGGGCGAGGTCGGGGCCAAAGACTATGGAATCCATGCGGTCCTCCAGTAGTGTTGAACCGCAATTGTGCCGCCCGGAAACAGGCGGGCACATGATCCATGTCAATTTTCCCGGTCAGAGGAAGCGATCAAGGATCTTCTTGCTGTGCTTATCCAGCGCAAACTGGTCGCGGATCAGGAAGTGGATGCCGTGGCTGTCCGATACCAGCAGCGAGACGCTGCCGATGCGGCGGATGTCTTCCTCGCCGCGCAGCACGAAGCTGGTTTCGCCGCGATCGGTATCGACGGTCCAGGTGGAAGGGCAGGCATAGCTGCCCACGTCGACGATCCGTTTGATCTCGGGCATGAACTCGCGGCCAGCCAATTCTTCGCGCACGATGTCGGCCAGCTCGGGAGACAGATCGGAAATGCGATCAAGCCAGGCCACTTCCTTGCCGTCGATGTTCACCAGCGACAGGCCTTCTTCCGGCGCCTGGATAGGGAAGGCGCGCACGGGCGACACGTTTTCGTGCAGAACGCCGTTGGCGTCAATCAGGCTCAATTTGCCGAAGCTGTCGCGGCTCAGGGAAAAGTTAATCATCTTCACGGCTCTTTGCCTTGTCATCCATGTCGGTATCGACGTTACGTGCCTGCGCCTGGTACAGGCGGTAGTAGGCGCCTTCCTTGGCCATCAGTTCTTCGTGCGGGCCTTCTTCGACCACCTTGCCGCGGTCCATCACCACCAGGCGATTGGCGCGCTGCAGCGTGGACAGGCGGTGCGCGATGGCGATGGTCGTGCGACCGGCCACCAGGTTGTCCAGTGCCTTCTGGATTTCCTTCTCGGTTTCCGAGTCGACCGATGCAGTTGCTTCATCCAGGATCAGGATGCGCGGATCGATCAGCAGTGCGCGCGCAATCGAAATGCGCTGGCGTTCGCCGCCCGACAGGCCCTGCCCGCGCTCACCGACCATCGAGTCGTAGCCTTGCGGCAGGCGCAGGATGAAGTCGTGCGCATGCGCCGCACGGGCCGCCTTCATGATCTCTTCGCGGGTCGCATCCGGCTTGCCGTAGGCGATGTTTTCGGCAATGGTACCGAAGAACAGGAACGGCTCCTGCAGCACCAGGCCGATATTGCGGCGGTAGTCCGAGACGGCAAAGTTGCGGATGTCCTGGCCGTCGAGCAGGATCGCGCCTTCCGCCACGTCGTAGAAGCGGCAGATCAGGTTGACCAGGGTCGATTTGCCGGAGCCGGAATGGCCCACCAGGCCAATCATTTCGCCGGCCTTGATTTCCAGGTTGACGCCGCGGTTGACGGCACGGTTACCGTAGCGGAAGCCGACTTCGCGCAGCGTGATGTCGCCACGGACCTTGTCGACTTTCACCGGCTGCACCGGATCAGGCACGCTGGAAACGTGGTCCAGGATGTCGAAGATGCGCTTGGCGGCGGAAGCGGACTTCTGCGTCACTGACACGATGCGGCTCATGGAATCCAGCTTGCCGTAGAAGCGGTTGGCGTACAGGACGAAGGAGCTCAGGACGCCAACGGTGATGTTGTGCTTCGAGATCATCCAGATGCCGAACACGTAGATCACCAGGATGCCCAGTTCGGTCAGGAAGGACACGGTCGGCGAGAACAGCGACCACACCTTGTTCAGCTTGTCGTTCACGGCCAGGTTGTGCTTGTTGGCGGTGCGGAAGCGGGTCGCTTCGCGGGTTTCCTGCGCAAAGGCTTTCACTACGCGGATGCCCGGGATGGTGTCGGCCAGCACGTTC
>JBCNOX010000610.1:0-3318 GCA_039593645.1 Pseudoduganella sp. | reverse complement strand
TGCGGCAAGCGCGCCACGTTGTAATACACTTGTCACAATCTTTTCTTAGGCTGGCATCATGATTTGGACAATGTTGAATACGTGGTACGCCCGGCGCCTCATGCAGCGTTCGCGGCACGGCAAGGCCCTCAAGGATTTACCGCCCGGCCTTTACAATTACTGGAAAAGCAGCGCGCGTCTCGAATACCACGGCATCCCGACGGATGCCATTTTTTTTGCCCGCGCCACGATAGGACTGCTCGACTTCTTCGAATGCGCCGCCCAGGACGCCAAGCCATGCGCCCTGCCATCCAAGGCGGCCGATTCGGTGTGGCATGCCTGGCTGCGTTTATCCCCGCTCAAGCTGGAAGCGTTCTGCCGCAAGCACTTCGGCCAGGTGGTGCCGCATGTGGAGGGCAGCGCCATGGGCGGCAACCTGGACGAAGCGCTGGCGGTCTGCCTGGTGCGGGCGCGCCAGGCCGAAGGGCTGAAGCCCGAAGGGCCGCGCATGCCATCGCTCTTCCTGTTGGATAAGAAATTGAAGATGCCGTTCGGCTATGGCTACTCGGTCAAGCGCGGCCAGCCTGGCTACAGCCAGCTTGACGGAAAGGGCCGCTTCGACGCGAACATTCACTGCCCACCGCAGATGGCGGCCGCCGGCCTGCTGACTGCCGGCCTGATCACCACCGCGCAATTCAGCGAATTCGAACAGCGCACCCGCCAGCAGGCCGCCAGCAGCGGCAGCAGTTGCGGTTCCGGCTGCGGCAGTTCGATCGACTGCAGCAGCGACTCCTCCAGTTCCAGCTGCGATAGCGGAGGCAGCAGTTGCGGAAGCAGTTGCGGCAGCAGCTGTGGCGGAGGCGGCGACTGATCGAACTGCCCAGCCCGTGTCACCCCTTGGGGTCACACCCCAAGTGTGACACGGCCTCGTCCGTGTAAACGCTGGGTTCGTGTCTCACCATGGGCTCACACCCGAATTGAGACACGGCCTCGGCTGACGAATGGAAGAGTCCGTGTCACACTTGGGGTGTGACCCCAAGGTGTGACACGGGCTGGGCCGTATGGGGGATCAAGCGGGGCCGGTGGCGACGGGGCGGGTGCTGTCGGCGCACCATTCGGACCAGGAGCCGGGATACAGCGCGGCGCCAGGCAGGCCGGCCACTTCCAGTGCCAGCAGGTTGTGGCAGGCGGTTACGCCGGAGCCGCATTGCATCACGGCGACACCTGGCTCGCCTACGGTTGGCATCAGTTCCTGCTTCAGCACGGCGGCGTCCTTGAAGCGGCCGTCGGCTTGCAGGTTGTCTTTGAAGAAGCGGTTGCGCGCGCCGGGAATGTGGCCGCCCACCGGGTCAATCGTTTCGTTCTCGCCGCGGAAGCGGTCGTTGGCGCGGGCGTCTACCACTTGGAAGCGCTTCGCATCCAGGTTTTCCACCAGTTCACCGACCGATACCGTGCGCACCAGTGCTGCCTTTTCGGCGAGGTTGCCGCGCGGGCGTTCGGTGACGGTGCATACCAGCGGCTGGCCCGCCGCGCTCCACGCAGCCAGGCCGCCATCCAGCACCGCTACTGCGCCATGCCCCAGCCAGCGCAGCAGCCACCACAGGCGCGCTGCGTACATGCCGCCGTGCGCGTCGTAGGCGACCACTTGCGAACCTTCGCTGATGCCCCAGCGGCGCAGGGTTTCCAGCAGCGCCGCGCGGTCCGGCAACGGGTGGCGGCCGCGGAATACGCCGTCGGCGCCCACTTTCGGGCCGGACAGGTCGGTGTCGATATTGGCAAATTGCGCGCCCTCAATGTGGCCTTCGGCAAAGGCGTTGCGGCCGAAGTCCGGATTCATCAGGTCGTGGCGGCAGTCGAGGATGACCCATTGCGGGTCGTTCAGGTGCTGCGAAAGGGTCTTGGCGTCGATCAGGGTCGTGAACATGCGTGGTCCTTATACTTCGCTGGCAATCGGGTCGGTATCGGAAATGGCCTTGCCACGTTCCGTGCTGCGCGTATTGTAGAACGTCGCGGCCACACCGGACAGCAGGATGATCGCCATGCCCAGCCAGCTCAGCCAGCCGAAGCTGTCGCTGAACAGCAGCACGCCCCAGATGCTGGAAAACACAATCCCGGTGTACTGCAGGTTGGCCACCACCAGCGTCTTGCCGAGGCGGTAGGCGCGCGTCATGGCCACCTGCGCGGCGGTGGCGCACAGGCCGATGCCGAGCATCAGGAACACGCCGTGCGCATTGTTCAAGGGATGCCAGTTCCAGCCGCTTTCCAGCACGTGCCCGGTAAAGCCGGCGAAGAAATTGGTCACGCTGAAGAAGAACACCACGCGCGATTCCGGTTCGCCGGCCAGGCCCAGCTTGCGCACCTGCATATAGGCCATGGCCGACAGCACGGAGGAACCGAGCGCCATCAGCGCGGGGCCCAGCTGGTTGGCGTCGAAGGCCGGCTGCAGCAGGCAAGTGACGCCGACGAAACTCATGCCGACTGCCAGGATCAGCGGCCATTCAACGCGGTTTTTCTGGTGCCACCAGCCATGGCCGAACAGCCACACGGCGATCCAGATCGGCGCCATGTAATTGAGTGTCATGGCCGTGGCCAGGGGAAGCTTGGCGATGGTGTAGTACCACATCCAGAGGGAAACTACGCCGACCACGCCGCGCCACAGGTGCGCCAGCGGCATGGTGGTCTTGAGGGTTCCGCCTTGCAGGCGGAGCATGGTGAACAGGATGACCATGCCGATCACCCCGCGGTACATCACCATTTCTGAAACGCTGAATTCACCGGACGCCAGTTTCACGCACACCCCCATGGCGGCGAACAGGAAACTGGCAACTAACATCCAGAGTGATTGCATCAGACGTCCAGTTTGCTCCGGTACCATTCATGGAAGTGCTGCATGCCATCTTCCATCGGTGATTGATAGGGACCGGCGTCGTTCTCGCCCCGTTCCAGCAGGATCTTGCGGCCGGCGTCCATGCGGGCGCCGATTTCATCGTCCTCGACGCAGGTTTCCATATAGGCTGCGCGTTCGGCTTCGATGAATTCGCGCTCGAACAGCACGATTTCTTCCGGATAGTAGAACTCCACCACGTTGCGGGTGCGGTTCGGTCCTTCCGGCCACAGGGTCGAGACCACCAGCACGTGCGGGTACCACTCGACCATGATGTTCGGATACAGGGTGAGCCAGATCGCGCCGTGCTTCGGCGGTTCGCCGTTGCGGAACTTGAGCAGCTGCTCGTGCCATTTCTGGTAGGTGTCGGAGCCCGACTTCCTCAGGCCGCGGTTCACGCCCACGGTCTGCACGCTATAGTCCTGGCCGAATTCCCAGCCCCGGTCGTCCCCGGT
>JBCNOX010000061.1:0-15482 GCA_039593645.1 Pseudoduganella sp. | reverse complement strand
CCGCAATGCGCACCGGAATTCGGCGACTGGTACGGGCGCCTGATGTACGAGGAGGGCAGCGATGCCTATCGCAATCACCTGAAGAAATACGGCCACCCGTCCAAGGTCGGCTTCAAGGACGTGATTCAGCAGTGGAAGGCCGAGAACTGGGATCCGGACGGGCTGGTCGCCTTGTACAAGAAGGCCGGCGCGAAATACTTTGTCGCCCTGGCCAACCACCATGACAACTTCGACACCTACAACAGCCGCTACCAGCCGGAGTGGAATTCGACCAGGATTGGTCCGGGCAAGGACCTGATCGCCGGCTGGAGCAAGGCTGCCCGCGCCAACGGCCTGCGTTTCGGCGTCAGCGTGCACGCCGCCCATGCCTGGACCTGGTATGAACTGGCGCAGCGTTCGGACAAGAGCGGTCCCTACGCCGGTATTCCGTACGACGGCAACCTGAGCCGCCTCGATGGCGTGGGCAAATGGTGGGAAGGCATCGACCCGCAAGCGCTTTACGCGCAGCGCCACCCACTGAGCAAGGCCGAAGGCGAGGGCGGCGTGAATCACGAACAATGGCACTGGGGCGGCGGCGCGTCGATCCCGGACAGGGCGTACTGCGACAAGTTCTTCGACCGTACGCGCGACCTGATCGACACCTACGATCCGGACCTGGTGTACTACGACGACACCGTGCTGCCCTTGTATCCGTTCAGCGATGTCGGCCTGCGCCTGGCTGCCCATATGTACAACCGCAGCATTGCCACCAAAGGCAAGCTGGAAGCAGTCGTCAACGGCAAGATCCTCAATGAACAGCAACGCCGCAGCATGGTGTGGGACATCGAGCGCGGCCAGAGCAACAGGATTGAAGAACGGCCTTGGCAGACCTGCACCTGCATCGGCAGCTGGCACTACGATCGCCGCATTTACGACAACCGGGCCTACAAAAGCGCGCAGACCGTGGTGCACACCCTGATCGACGTGGTGAGCAAGAACGGCAATCTGCTGCTCAGTGTTCCGGTGCGCTCCAACGGCACCATCGACTCGCAGGAGACCGCGATTGTTGAAGAAATCGGACGCTGGATGGCACGCAACGGCGAGGCCATTTACGACACGCGCCCCTGGGCCGTGTTTGGTGAAGGGCCGGTGATGGAAGAAGCAGCCGCGCCGATGTCGGGCGCCGGCTTCAATGAAGGCAAGGGCAAGCCATTTTCCGCAGCCGATATCCGCTTTACCGCCAAGGGCGACGCGGTGTTTGCCTTCGTGATGGGATGGCCGCAGGATGGCAAGGCGCTGATCAAGTCCCTGCGCGCCGCCACGCCGCACCTGAAGAAGCGCATTGCGCGCGTTGAACTGGTCCTCAGCGGCCGCCCGCTGGCTTTCCGCCAGACCGCCGACGGCTTGCTGGTGACGATGCCGGCATACAAACCTGCGCTGGCTTACGCCAATGTGCTGAAGATCACCTGACTAAGTGCCTTTACAGATTTTCGTTTGTGGCATTGGTGATTTTCGCAATTGCCGCTGAATGGAGCCAAAGGCAGAATGGTTTGCCCGGCAGGCGATATAAAACAGATAAGCGGAAATATCAGCGCGGCGCGGGCTCCGGGCTTATCCCGCCAGGCATTCCAAAGCGATGCGCAGCGCACGCTCCCATACGGCAGCATGGCCGCGCCATACGAGCACACGGTGAGTAACTAATACCTTAGAACGAGAGGATTCAGAGTGAGACACTTGAGGAAGACAGCGATTGCCGCGGCCGCGGCCCACATTGCACTGCTGGCGAGCGGCGCCGCGTTGGCGCAAACTGCGCCCGCTGGCAATGGCAATGGCAATGGGCCCACCGTGGTCGTGGTGGGCCAGCGTGCGGCGTTGGAGTCGGCGCAGAAGATCAAGCAGAATTCCGACGAAATCGTCGATTCGATCGTAGCCGACGACATCGGCAAATTGCCTGACCGTTCGGTCACCGAAGTGCTGCAGCGGATTCCGGGCGTGAGCATCGACCGCACCATGAACCGCGCCGACCCGATGCAAGGGCTGGGTGACGGCATCCAGCACTTTGCTGCCGAAGGCACCGGCGTCTCGGTGCGCGGCCTGAGTTATGTGCGCTCTGAATTGAACGGTCGCGATTCGTTCTCCGCCAACGGCGGCCGCGCGCTGAGCTTCGAGGACGTGCCGCCCGAGCTGATGGCCGGCGTGGACGTGTACAAGAATCCATCCGCCGAGCAGATCGAAGGCGCGGTGGGCGGCCTGGTCAACCTGCGCACCGCCATGCCTTTCGATTTCAAGGGCTTCAAGTCCGCGCTGTCTGTTGAAGGCTCGCGCGCCAGCCGCAGCGGCAAGAACAAGCCGGCGGTGTCCGGGCTGGTGTCGAATCGCTGGGATACCCCGATCGGCCAGGTCGGCGCGCTGCTCGACCTGTCGCATTCCGAGATTTCCACCGCCAGCGATGCGATGGGCGTCAGCAACTACCTGCCGCGCACAGACATCGATCCGGGCAAGATGCGTTGGATCAGCCCCGGCGCCAGCTGGAATTCGAACACCTTCGACCGTACCCGCCAGGGTATTTATGGCGCCCTGCAATGGAAGAAGGACAATCTCTCGTCCGGCCTGACGTACTTCAAATCGAAGTACAAGATCCACACGGAGGAGAGCGGGTTCTTCATGACCACCACGGCCTCGACCCTTACCGTCGATCCGGGTGCGACCTACGATGAACATGGGGCGCTGTTGACGGGCGTGTTGCGTAACCCTACCGACGGCGGCTTCGGCCTGAGCAACGGTATCGGCTTCGGCACCGACGCGCGTATCACCGCCCGCAAGGCCGACACCTCCGACCTGTCCTGGAACGCCCAGTGGCGCGCCTCGGACCAGTGGGTGTTCAAGGCCGACTTGCAGCACACCCGTGCCACTACCAAGGGATTTGACAACACGGTTGGCCTGGGCGGCTTCATGCCCAAGGAAACGATGGACCTGAGGACCTCGCCGCCGACCTACACCTTCGACGCCGCCGACCGTGCCTGGCTGGCCGATCCTTCGCACTATTATTGGAGCTTCGCCCAGGAGCACCGTGACAAGGCGGTGGCGACCCAGAATGCGGCACGCCTCGACGCCAAGTTCATTTTCGATTCGCCAGTGCTGCAGGACCTGCGCTTCGGCGTGCGTGCGACCAAGCGCGACGCGCTGACCAACCGTACCCATGGCGGCAATGGCGGCAACGAATGGCAGAACATCACGCAACCCTGGTCGGTCGGCAACAGCTGGCAGCCATACAGCCAGTTCGCCGTCCTGACCGATCCGCGCCTGGGCCAGAACTACAACACGCACACCTTCGGCAGCTTCTTCAACGGCAAGCTGCCTGCGCCGCCGGCGATCGTGGTGCCGACCCCGGCGACGGTGGCCGGCTCCTATGATGCTACGCCGCCGATGTTCGGCGAGCTGCACGGCTACGCCAACTATTTCTGCGCCAACCCCGGCCCAACCGGCGATTGCACCAACTGGAAGCCATCGCCATTCGGCGGCCCAAGCGACACCAATGAGCAGCACGAGCGTACCAAGGCGGCTTACGCCCAGCTGCGCTTTGCTTTCGAGAACTTGCCCTATCCGGTCGATGGCAACATAGGCACACGTGTCGTGAGGACGCAAGCGAAGGCGGTTGGCATGTTCCTTTTCAGCCCGCCGACGGGAACCCAGCCGCCGGGCGTGCCTGTCATTGCGGAGATGGACGAGAAGCGCACGGTCGAGCATAACTACACCAACGTCCTGCCAAGCCTGAACCTGCGCATGAAGGTCGGCAGCGAGCTGCAGTTCCGTTTCGCCGCATCGAAAGGCATGACGCGGCCTGACTTCTACATGATGCAGCAGTACACCACGCTGGAACAGAAGGTGAACACGCACACCGATCCGGTGACCAACCAGCCGGTGCTCGATTCGATCGACTACAAGGGCAACGCCAACGGCAACCCGATGCTCAAGCCGACCACGTCGAACAACCTGGACCTGACGGCCGAGTGGTATGGCCCACGTGGCAGTTCACTGACGCTGTCGGTGTTCAACAAGCGGCTCAAGGACATCATCATCAACCGCACGTCGTTCTATACGCTGACCGACAGCGCCGGCACGGCCCATGATTTCCTGACCACCGGACCGGTGAACGGCGCCGAAGGCCGCGCCCGTGGCGCTGAACTCGGATTCCAGCACTATTTCGACAAGCTGCCAGGCTGGTTCTCGGGCATTGGTGTATCGGGCAACTACACCTATATCGACAGCAAGCTGGACATGCACGCGCCGACCGGCCTGTGGTGCACGCCCAAGGGCACGCTGGAGGCCAACACCCTGCGCGACCTGGCCGGTTGCGACACCGACGGCCGTGTGATCGGCAACATGCCGCTGACGGGCATGTCGAAGAACGCGTACAACCTGGCCCTGTTGTACGACAAGGGTCCTTGGTCGGCGCGCCTGGCCTACAGCTGGCGTTCGAAGTACCTGCAGGTGATCAATGCCTACGGCAGCAATGGCACCGATGGTATTGACCAGAATCCGGATAGCCCGAACAAGGGCCAACTGAACTCGGTGAACTATGCACTGCCGGTGTGGGGCGGCGCGTATGGCCAGCTGGACCTGGGCCTGCAGTACAAGGTGACCGACAACCTGACCGTGGCTTTCAACGTCGGCAATGTGAACAACGCCATGTACAAGCAATACGTGCAGCAGCACATCGGCATGAAGGAGCACTTTGCCAACTTCACCGGCCGCAGCTACTACCTGCAAGCCCGGTACTCGTTCTAAGATGGACTGGCAGCACGCCCGCGCGGCGTGCTGCCTTTTTGCGATGGATGAAGCATGAAAAAGACTCACAGCCGCCTGTTGGCGGCGTTTTGCTTGATGGGCGTGCTGGCTGCGAATGCCGGTGCCGGCCCGGCGCCGCTTCCGCAGCTGGCCCGCAAGGACGGGCGCTACGCGCTGCTGGTCGACGGCAAGCCTTTCACCATACTGGGCGTGCAGGCGCATAACTCCAGCAACTATCCGGCCGCACTGGACAAGGTGTGGGCCGCCGCAAAGGATGCGCATGCCAACACGGTCGAAATCCCGGTGGCCTGGGAGCAGGTCGAACCGGCCGAGGGCAAGTTTGATTTCAGTTACGTCGATACCCTGGTGGCGCAGGCGCGCCAGAACAGGATGCGGCTGGTCCTGCTGTGGTTCGGCACCTGGAAGAACACCGGCCCGCAGTACACGCCGGAGTGGGTGAAGTTCAATAACCAGCGCTTCCCGCGCATGGTCGACAAGGAAGGGAAGGTGATCTACTGCCTGTCGCCGTTTGGCGAGCAGACCTTGCAGGCCGATAAGAAGGCCTTTGTCGCCCTGATGGCGCACCTGAAGAAGATCGACGCCGCGCAGCGCAGCGTGATCATGGTGCAGGTCGAGAACGAAGTCGGCACCTACGGTACCGTGCGCGACTTCGGCGCGAAGGCGGAAGCGGCCTTCCGCCAGCCGGTGCCTGCAACTATCCTGGCGCGCAAGAAGGCTCCGGTGCCGGGCGCCGCCAGCGGCACATGGGCCGAGGTGTACGGCGCCTACGCCGACGAGTACTTCCATGCTTATGCGGTTGCCAGCTATATCGAGGCGCTGGCCAAAGCCGGGCGCGAAGTGTACGACCTGCCGATGTACGTCAACAATGCACTGCGGGACCCGATCGAGCCGATGGCGCCATGGAAGGGCAATTTCGCCAGCGGCGGGCCGACTTTCGACGTGATCGATATCTACAAGGCAGCTGCGCCGCATATCGACATTGCAGCACCGGACGTGTATTCGCCCGAGTCCAACAAGGTGGCCGCCACGCTGTCGCTGTTCCAGCGCCCGGACAATGCGCTATTCGTGCCCGAGATGGGCAATGCGGCGGGCTATGCGAGGTATGTCTACCAGATTCTGGGCCGCGGCGCGATCGGGGTTGCGCCGTTCGGCATCGATTATGCCGACTACAGCAACTATCCGCTCGGGTCGAAGCTGAAGGACAAGACCATGGCTGAACCTTTCGGCAGGATCTACGCGGCCTTCCGCCCGATGCAGGGGCAGTGGGCGCAGTGGGCGCTGGAGGGCCGTACCTTCGGCATCGCAGAGGCCGAGGACCGCAAGCCGCAAACGATCGACGCCAATGGCTGGAAGATCACGGCCTCCTTCCGCGAATGGCAGTTCGGGACGGCCAGCGGGAACGACCGTCCGCCCGGCACCGAGACGCCCAACGGCGGCGCCGCGCTGGCGCAGGTGGCCGACAACGAGTTCGTGGTGATCGGCCAGAATATCCGGCTCGCCTTCGAAGGCGCCGGGGCAAACGCCGGCAAGCCGTCGATGTATGCCCGTGTCGAAGAAGGGTATTTCGACAAGGCAGGCAAGTGGGTGATGGAGCGCAACTGGAATGGCGACCAGACCGACTATGGAATCAATTTCACCGCCAACCCTACGGTCCTGAAGATCCGTCTGGGCACATATTGAAGGGAGAAGCAGGCATGCCAGGTAAGCCGATTCGGAAAATCGTGATTGTCGGCGGTGGCACTGCCGGCTGGATGAGCGCCGCGCCGCTGGCGCTCAAGCTGGGAAAATCCTGCGAAATCGTGCTGGTCGAATCGCCGGAAATCGGCACGGTGGGCGTGGGCGAGGCGACATTGCCCACCATCCGCTACTTCAACCATGCGCTGGGGCTGGACGACGCCGATTTCGTCAGGAAGACGCAGGCCACCTTCAAGCTCGGTATCGAATTCAAGGACTGGGGCCATGTCGGCAACCGCTTCTTCCATGGCTTCGGCGATTTCGGTCCCGCCATCGAAAACCGTTCGCCGGTGACCTACTGGCTGCGGCTGGCCCGCGAATTCAAGGACATGCCGTCCTACGAGGAATGGTCTACGGCGACGGCAATGGCGCGCAGCAACCGCTTCATGGAGCCCTACGGCGACCAGCCTGCGGTCACCAACGCCTTTTCCTACGCCTACCACTTCGATGCCAGCCTGTATGCAGCCTACCTGCGTGACTATGCAAGGGAACGCGGCGTGCAGCGCATCGAAGGCCTGATCAATGAGGTCGAACAGCATCCGCAAACCGGCTTCATTACGGCGCTCAAGCTGCAGGATGGCCGCCGCATCGAAGGCGACCTGTTCATCGACTGCTCCGGCTTCCGCGGGCTGCTGATCGAGGGCGTCTACCAGGCCGGCTACGACGACTGGAGCGCCATGCTGCCTTGTAACAGCGCACAGGCCGTTCCATGCGAGAAGGTAGAGCCGCTGACGCCATACACCACCTCGACCGCGCGCAGCGCAGGCTGGACCTGGCGCATCCCCCTGCAGCACCGTACCGGCAACGGCCACGTGTACTGCAACGGCTTCACCAGCGATGAAGAAGCAGGGCGCGTGCTGCTGGACGGCCTGGATGGCAAGGCGCTGGACAGCCCGCGCCAGCTGCGCTTCACCACCGGGCGCCGCCGCAAATCCTGGATCAAGAACTGCGTCGCGGTCGGCCTGTCGAGCGGCTTCCTGGAGCCGCTGGAATCGACCAGCATCAACATCATCGAAAACTCGGTGGGCTGGCTGCTGCAGTATTTTCCCGACCTCGATTTCCGTCCCGAGCTGGCGGATGAGTTCAATCGGCTGGTGTCGCAGCGCTACGAATACGTGCGCGACTTCATCATCCTGCACTACAAGGCGACGCAGCGCAGCGATTCCGAATTCTGGCGCTACTGCGCCAACATGGCCATCCCGAACACCCTGCGCCACCAGATCGACCTGTTCCGCGCGACCGGCCGCGTCACCCTCTACGACCCGGAAGGCTTCGGCGTCGCCTCGCATATATCGATCATGATGGGGCTTGGCATTGTGCCGCAGGCTTACGACCCGCTGGTCGACCTGATGGACCTTGCGCGTCTGCGCGAGCATTTCTCCCGGGTGCACGATTCGATCAGTCGGGCGGTCGCCGCCATGCCCGGCCATGGCCAGTACATTGCCCGGCTTACAGAGGGAAAATGACCGGCGCCCGTGCGCGGAATCATGAGCCGGATTGGTGAGTTTCATAATTGCAGATGCCACGCGCACAGGGCAACATTCCATTCGTCAAACATCTAACGCAGACAGGGAGAAGATTCAAGTGACGAATGCAATGCTGCCCGACGACGTGGAACGGGCACTGCTGGTAGGGCGGGTATGGCGCGAAGGCGTCGGGCCCGCCGTTGTGGTGGTGCGCCAGGGTGAAGTTTTCGACATTACGCAGACCGTGCCCACGGTTTCGGCCTTGCTGGAACGTCCCGACCTGCACCAACTGGTGAATCAAAGTCCAGGCGGATCGCTTGGCCCGGTGCGCGAACTGCTGGAGAATCCGGCAGAACCCGGCGTCCGCATGCTGGCGCCGTGCGACCTGCAGGCGATCAAGGCGTGTGGCGTCACTTTCGCCGTCAGCCTGCTGGAGCGTGTGATCGAAGAGCGCGCCAAGGGCGATCCGGCCCGTGCCGCCGACCTGCGCCGCGAGATCCAGTCGCGCATTGGCGCCAACCTGTCCGAAATCCGCCCCGGCTCCGAACAGGCCATGCGCCTGAAGGAAGACCTGGTGGCGCAAGGCCTGTGGTCGCAATACATGGAAGTGGGCATTGGCCCGGACGCCGAAGTGTTCACCAAGTCGCAGCCGATGTCGGCGGTCGGCCATGGCGACGCGGTGGGCCTCCATCCATCCTCGAAATGGAACAATCCCGAGCCGGAAATCGTGCTGGCGGTGAATAGTGTCGGCGTGGCGCTGGGCGCCACCCTGGGCAACGACGTCAACCTGCGCGACGTCGAGGGCCGCAGCGCGCTGTTGCTGGGCAAGGCCAAGGACAACAACGCCTCGTGCGCGATCGGCCCCTTCATTCGCCTGTTCGACCAGCACTTCACCATGGACACCATCCGCAACGCCGAAGTGAGCCTGCTGATCGAAGGCGACGACGGCTTCCAGCTGGCCGGCACCAGCCGCATGCGCGAAATCAGCCGCGATCCGCTGGACCTGGTGGCGCAGACCTGCGGCAAGCATCACCAGTATCCCGACGGCTTCATGCTGTTTCTCGGCACCATGTTCTCGCCCACCAAGGACCGCGACGCGGCCGGCGGCGGCTTCACCCACCACCTGGGCGACCGGGTCAGCATCAGCAGCCCGTCGCTGGGCACCCTGGTGAACCAGGTGCAGCGCAGCGACCAGCTGCCGCCATGGACCTTCGGCGTGCGCGCGCTGTACAGCAACCTGGCGCAGCGCGGCATCGCGTTCGGGGAGTAAGAATGGCTGTCACACCAATGGAATTTGCGCGTTACCCGGACCTGCCGGGCAAGCTGGTGGTGGTCACGGGCGGCGGCAGCGGCATTGGCGCCGCCGTCGTCGAAGCGTTCGCAGGGCAGGGGGCGCAGGTCGTGTTCCTTGACGTGCAGGAAGAGGCCTCGCAGGAGCTGGCCGCCAGGCTGGCCGGCAGCGCCTGCGCGCCGCGCTATCTGCGCTGCGACCTGACCGACCTGGAGCAGCTTGGCGCAGCATTCGCCGCCATCGCGTGCGACTACGGCGCGGTCGATGTCCTGGTGAACAATGCCGCCAACGACCATCGCCATCAGGTGCAGGATGTCAGCCCGGAGTACTGGGACCGCAGCCTGGCTGTGAACCTGCGCCACCAGTTCTTCTGCGCCCAGGCGGTGCTGCCGGGCATGCAGGCGAAAGGGACAGGCGTCATCCTGAACTTCGGCTCCATCTCCTGGCACCTGGCGCTGGCGGGGCTGCCGCTGTACATGGCTGCCAAGGCCGCTATCGAGGGCCTGACACGCGGCCTGGCGCGCGAGCTGGGCCCGCATGGCATCCGCGTCAACTGCATCGTGCCGGGCGCCGTCAATACGCCGCGCCAGATGGCGCTGTGGCAGACGCCGGAGAGCGAAGCGGCCATCCTGGCGGCGCAATGCCTGCCGCAACGCGTGCAGCCGGACGACGTGGCTGCGCTTACTCTGTTCCTTGCTTCGGCCAACGCGGGCCGCTGCAGCGGACGCGAATATTTTGTCGATGCAGGGTGGTACGGCGCATGAAGAACCAACGACGTTTCCGCTCCCAGGACTGGTTCGACAATCCGGAGCGCATCGACATGACCGCGCTGTATCTCGAGCGCTTCATGAACTACGGGATCACCGCCGAAGAACTGCGTTCGGGGCGGCCCATCATCGGCATCGCCCAGAGCGGCAGCGACATCAACCCCTGCAACCGCATCCACCTCGAGCTTGCCAAGCGCGTGCGCGAAGGCATCCGTGACGCGGGCGGCATTCCGATGGAGTTCCCGGTCCACCCCACCTTTGAAAACTGCCGCCGCCCCACCGCCGCCATCGACCGCAACCTGGCTTACCTGGGCCTGGTGGAGATCCTGCACGGCTATCCGATCGACGCGGTGGTCCTGATGACCGGCTGCGACAAGAGCACGCCATCGCAGCTGATGGCTGCCGCTACGATGGACCTGCCGGCCATCGTGCTGTCGGGCGGCCCGATGCTGGATGGCTGGTTCGAAGGTGAACTGGTCGGCTCCGGTGCCGCCATCTGGAAAGGGCGCCGCATGCTGGCTGCCGGCCAGATCAACGAAGAGAAGTTCCTGCAGATCGCGACCGCCTCGGCGCCGTCGTCCGGCCACTGCAACACCATGGGCACGGCATCGACCATGAACGCGATCGCCGAGGCGCTTGGCATGTCGCTGACCGGCTGTTCCGCGATTCCCGCCCCGTACCGCGAACGCGGCCAGGTTGCTTACGAAACCGGCCGCCGCATCGTGGCGCTGGCGCACGAAGACCTGCGACCATCGCAGGTGATGACGCGCGATGCTTTCCTCGACGCGATCGTGGTCAACGCCGCCATAGGCGGCTCCACCAACGCCCAGCCCCACATCATGGCGATGGCGCGCCATGCCGGCGTGGAGATCACGCCGGAAGACTGGATGCGTTACGGCTACGACGTACCTTTGCTGCTGAACATGCAGCCGGCAGGCAAATACCTCGGCGAGCGCTTCCACCGCGCCGGCGGCGTGCCCGCCATCATGTGGGAATTGCTGCAAGCGGGCCGCCTGCGTGCAGACCGTCCAACGGTGACTGGGCGCAGCATGGCCGCCAACCTGGAAGGGCGGGCAACCAGCGACCGCGAGATGATCCATTCGTTCGACCAGCCGCTGAAGCAGCAGGCCGGCTTCCTGGTCCTGAAGGGCAACCTGTTCGACTTCGCGATCATGAAGACCAGCGTGATTTCGGAGGCGTTCCGCCAGCGTTACCTGTCCACGCCGGGCCAGGAAGGCATTTTCGAATGCCGCGCCGTGGTGTTCGACGGCTCGGACGACTACCACGCCCGCATCAACGACCCGGCGCTGGAGATCGACGCGCGCACCATGCTGGTGATCCGCGGCGCTGGTCCGATCGGCTGGCCGGGTTCGGCGGAAGTGGTCAATATGCAGCCACCCGACGCGCTGATCAGGCAGGGCATTACCGCCTTGCCGACCCTGGGCGATGGCCGCCAGTCCGGCACCTCGGACAGCCCGTCGATCCTGAACGCTTCGCCGGAAAGCGCCGCCGGCGGCAACCTGGCGTGGCTGCGCACTGGCGACATGGTGCGGGTGGACCTGAATCAGGGGCGTTGCGATGTGCTGATCAGCGAGGAGGAGTTCGCCGAGCGCAAGAAACTGGCGCCGCCGCCAATCCCGCCGAGCCAGACACCATGGCAGGAAATCTATCGCGCCACGGTCGGCCAGTTGCAGTCCGGGGCCTGCATGGAGTTGGCGCTTTCCTACCGCGGAGTGGGACAGGACCTGCCGCGCCATAACCACTGAGCGGCAAACGGTGCGGCGCTGTCAAGTGCCGAAGCGCTGCACCACAAATTCCACAAAGCTGGCCAGCTTGGGCGTTGACTGCCGGTCGCGCGGGTAGATCAGGTGCATTGGACGCGGCGCCGGCCAGTATTTGCGCAGGATAGGTACCAGCCGGCCGGCGGCAATCTCGTCGGCCAGCACGGCATCGGCCTGCATCACCAGTCCCAGGCCCGCGACCGCCGCCAGGCGCAAGGCTTCGCCATTGTTCGAGCGCATGCGGCAATGGGGCGTGGTTCCTTCTTCCGTGCCGAGTTGCCCCAGACGCCAGCGCGCGTCATGGCGCCAGTGCGAGAAATCCAGGCAGCGGTGCTGCGACAGCTCGCCGGGCGTACGCGGCGTGCCATGGCGCGCCAGGTAGGCCGGTGCGGCGCACACCATCATCTGCAAGGACGTCAGCGGGCGCGCCACCAGGGTGGAGTCCTTCAGCGGGCCGATGCGGATGGCGGCATCCAGGCCTTCTTCCACCAGGTCCGCCAGGCGGTTGGAAAGATCGAGCTCGAGGTTCACCTCGGGATTGGCATCCAGGTATTCCGCCATGGCCGGCGCCAGGCAGCGGCTGCCGAATGCTGCCGGTGCGCTGATCTTCAGCGTGCCGCGCGGGACCGTGCGCATGGCCAGCGCACCCGTCTCCGCCGCGTGCACCAGCTGCAGGATATGGCGGCATTGCTCGGCATACTGCTGGCCGATTTCACTGAGGCTTTGGCTGCGCGTGGTGCGGTTCAGCAGCCGCGCGCCGACCAGTTCCTCGAGCGCCGCAATGTGCTTGCTGACCATCACGGTCGACATCTCCAGGCTGCGGGCCGCGGCACTGAAGCTTCCCGCGTCCACCACCCGAACGAACACCTCCATGCTGCGCATCTTGTCCATGCATTGTTAATTTTGAGTTAAAGATGTTGTTAATTCTAGGGTATTTTTAATCTGGACTGCAGGCCGGATACTGGCGGCATGACGACCATGACTCTTTCACTCTGGCTGGCGTTCCTCGCCATGGCCCTTGCCACCACCTTCAGCCCGGGCCCCGCCGTGCTGCTTGCGGTCTCCACCACACTGAACCTGGGCCCACGCCGTACCGTGTACAGTTCCGCCGGCAATGCCGTCGGCGTGTTTCTGGTCTCCTGCGTGGCGATGGGCGGCATGGGCTTGCTGTTCAAGGCATGGCCGCCGGCTTTCTCCGCGCTGAAGCTGGCCGGCGCCGCTTATCTCGCCTGGCTTGGCGTCAAGCAGTGGCGCAATGCGGGACAGGCCGGCGCAGCGGCATTGGCGAGCGCACCGGCAGGCAGCAGCCGCGGTGCGGTGTTCCGGCGCGGCATGCTGGTGGCCTGCAGCAATCCCAAGGCGATCCTGTTCTTTGCCGCCGTCTTCCCGCAGTTCATGCCGCCGGGGACCGTAGACCTGATGCGCTTCCTGCTGCTTAGCCTGACCTTTGTCGCATGCACGCTGGTCGCGCATTTGAGCTATGTGCTGCTGGCTGCTGTAGCGGGCGCGCGCATTATCTCCGGGCCGCGCATGGCAATCCTGCAGCGCGGCACGGCATTGCTGTTCATCGGCCTTGCCATCATGCTCGCATTCGAATGATGCGCGGTGGCCGCAGTCGAGAAGCTGTACGGCCACGGACGAGCATTCAATCAGTTGCAGGGAGCGGAGCCTGCCTGGATTGCCCCAGCGCTTCCGTGGCCCAGTAGAGCAGCGCGGCTGCCGGGAAGGCAAGGCCGGCCAGCATCGCTGCGCGCCAGCCGTGGTTTGCCAGCACCCACGCGCCGGTCGCGGAGCCCGCAGCGCCGCCGGTGAAGAACAGCGCGAAGTAGATGCCGTTCAAGCGGCTGCGCACTTCGGCGCCCAGCGCGAACAGGGCGCGCTGTCCCAGTACCAGGTTGGCGGCAACGCCCATGTCGAGCACGATGGAGGCGATCACCAGCATGCCGATGGCGACCAGGCGCGAATCCGGCATCCATAGTGGCAGCGCGAACCCGAGAATGCCGAGCACCAGCGCAGCGGCCGTCGCCGGCAGCGTATGGCCTTTGTCCGCCAGCCTGCCTGCGACGGGCGAGGCGATGGCGCCCGCCATGCCGACCAGCGCGAACAGGGCAATGCCGGTCTGCGACAGGTGGAAGCGTTCGCCTTCCAGCACCAGCGGCACCACCGTCCAGAACATGCTGAAGGCGCCGAACAGGCCGGCATGGTAAGCCGCACGGCGGCGCAGCACGGGCGTGTCGCGGAACAGGTGCCACAGCGAACCAATCAGGCGGCCGTAGGAAAGCGGTGCGCTTGGCACACGCTCGGGCAGTTTCGCGCGCAGTACGAAGGCCAGTATCGCCACCAGGACGGACGCTGCGCCAAACACGGCGCGCCAGCTGGCGTAATCGGCAATCAGGCTGGCGGCCGGGCGCGCCAGCATGATCCCCAGCAGCAGCCCGCTCACCACCTTGCCCACGGTCTGCCCGCGCGTCGCTTCGTGCGACAGGTGGGCGGCGAAGGGCACCAGCACCTGGGCGGCGACCGAGCCAAGCCCGATGGCCAGCGAAGCGGCCAGGAACTGCAATGCGGTGTGGCTCGAAGCCGCTGCCGCAAGCGCCGCCGCGGCGAACAGAAGGGCGCCAAATATGAGCTTGCGGTTTTCCAGCAGGTCGCCCAGAGGGACCACAAACAGCAGGCCAATCGCATAGCCTGCCTGCGTGAGGGTGACGATCAGGCCCGCCGCTTCGGGCGACAGGCCGGTTGCCGCACTGATCGGGCCGACCAGGGTTTGCGCGTAATACAGGCTGGCCACTATCAGGCCGCTGGCGCCCGCCAGCAAGCCCACCATGCCGCGTGAGATATCGTTTTTCATCTTGGGACTCCAGTCGAGAAAAGTTGAAGCCATTCTGCGGGATGGAGCCGCAAAGATAATTAGCCAACAAATGGCCTATACTTTTCACATTAAATGAACAATTGGAGCGTCATGGACCGCCTGAAAGCCATGCAAACCTTCGTCCGCATCGTGGAAGCCAACAGCTACACCAAGGCGGCCGAAACACTCGACTTGCCGCGCGCCGCGCTGACCGCAACCATCCAGAAGCTGGAGGCCTACCTCGGCACCCAGCTGCTGCAGCGGACCACGCGTACGCTGTCGCTGACCAGCGACGGCGCGGCTTACTTCCGCCATTGCCTGGCGATTCTCGCCGCTGTGGATGAAGCCGAAGCTCCTTTCCGGACCAGCGACAACACGCCGCCGCAGGGACGGCTGCGGGTGGAGTTGGGCGGGGCCTTGGGACGCAAGGTGGTGCTGCCCCGGATCGGGGAATTCCGCCGCGCCTATCCGGACGTTGAATTGACGCTCAGCCTCAGCGAGCGGCTGGTGGACCTGGTGCGCGAAGGCGTCGACTGTGCCGTCCGCGTCGGTGAGCTGGAGGATTCCGCGCTGGTTGGCCGCCAGATCGGCACCATGCGCTATGTGACTTGCGCAGCACCTGGCTATCTTGCGCTGCATGGTGCGCCGCACTCGCTGGAAGACCTGCGACAGCACATCGCCATCATGCATGTTTCGGGACGCACGGGCCGTTCTTTCGAGTGGATCTTCGACGAGGGTGGCCGGGTGCACAAGGCCGATATGGCGAGCACGCTCGCGACCAACGATGCGGAAGGCTATGTGGAA
>JBCNOX010000609.1:0-3324 GCA_039593645.1 Pseudoduganella sp. | reverse complement strand
CCGGCGGCCCGGCGCCAGGTGATCCATGAAAGCGTCCAGCGTCCTGCGCTGCTCCACCTCGTCGACCGCCTCGAAGCGGCCATAGATCATCACCGATCGATAGTTCATCGTATGGTTGAAGGCCGAACGCGCCAGCACCAGGCCGTCCAGGTGGGTGATGGTGACGCAGGCATCCTGCGCCATCAGCTGCTTCAGCATGCGGCTGCCGTTCGAGCCATGGATGTACAAGTGGTCGCCCTCGCGCCAGCAGGCGGTCGGAATGCAATGCGCGCCTTGCCCGTCGCTGAAGGCGATATGGCAGATATAGGCGGCATCGACGATGGCACGCACCAGTTCAGGGTCATAGGCGGCGTTGACGGCGCCACGTCGCACGCGGGTGCGCTCGGATGGGGGATGTGTTGTATTCATGGCATCGGACTATAATGTCCTGCTGGCCCCTGCAACAGGTCCAGGGGTATGCAAAACCATGGAGCCACGATTGGACTACTCGCTGCTGATCTCGAATTTCACCGCCAGCCACGGCCACCATGGCTGGCCGCGCCAGCGCCTGCTGCACGAATGCCTGCGCGCCGCCATCCGCGACGGCACGCTGGCGCCGGGCACGCGCCTGGTTGCCACGCGCGCCCTGGCGTCCGAACTGGGCGTGGCGCGCAACACCGTGCTGTACGCCTACGAGCAGCTCACCAGCGAAGGCTATGTGACGACGGACCGCAGCGGCACCATCGTGGCCGCCGTGGCGCCGGCGCGGCAGCGCGAGGCCAGCGTGGTGGTGCCGTACAAGGGCCTGTCGCAACGCGCGCAGAACCTGCGCCACAGCACTGCCTCGGCCGCCAGCGGCACGCCATTCGTGCCGGGCGTTCCAGACCTGCCAAGCTTCCCGATCGGCCTGTGGCGCCGCCTGCTCGAACGCGCCTGGCGCGCGCTGCCCACCGAAAAGCTGAACTACGGCGACCCGTGCGGCGAGCCGGTGCTGCGCGAAGCCATTGCCGACTATCTGCGTGCTTCGCGCGGCGTGGTGTGCGAAGCGGCGCAAGTGTTCATCACGGACGGCAGCCAGAGCAGTCTTGACCTGTGCGGCCGCGCCTGTGCCGACGCCGGGGAAACCCTGTGGATGGAAAACCCCGGCTACGGCGGCGCCATGGCCGCCTTCCGTGCCGCCAGCCTGAAACTGGAGCCGATCGACGTCGACGACGAGGGCATCGCCCCGCGCCCGGAAGACTGGACGGAGCGCCCGCCGCGCCTGATCTACACCACGCCATCGCACCAGTACCCGACCGGCACCGTGCTGTCGCTGGCGCGCCGCATGGCGCTGATCGACGGCGCCCGCGCCTGCGGGGCGCTGATCATCGAAGACGACTACGACAGCGAATTCCGCCACGACGGCCCGCCGCTGGCATCGATGCAGGGCCTGCAGCCGGACGCCCCGGTGCTCTACTGCGGCACCTTCAGCAAGACCATGTTCCCCGGCCTGCGCATCGGCTACCTGGTGGTGCCGCCCTGGCTGGTGCAGCCGCTGGCCACCATGCGCCAGCAGTCGGCCTCGCGCGGCCGGGCTGCCGACCAGATAGCGCTGGCCGAATTCCTGCGCAGCGGCCAGTTCGCCCTGCACCTGCGCCGCATGCGGCGCGTCTATCGCGAACGGCGCGACGCGCTGGTGGCAGCGCTGGACAAGCACCTGGGCAGCATCGCCAGCGTGCGGGGCGCTTCGGCCGGCATGCACCTGGCGCTGCGCTGGGAAGACCCGCGCCTGTCCGACGTGGAGATCAGCCGCCGCGCGCTCGAGCAGGAAGGCATGATCGCCAACGCCCTCAGCGTGCATGCCGTGGCCGGCCAATGCAACTGGCAAGGACTGGCCCTGGGCTACGGCCAGGTCGACCCCGGCAAGGTGGAAGGCCTGGTCAAGCGCCTGGCCGGTGTGGTCCATTTGACAGCCTACGAAAATTTTTACCGAAAGTTCAAATAGTTGATCGAAACACTGCGCCCCTTGTTTTTAGAATGAAGTAAATCTGGCCTGACCAGATGTAGTTAAAACAAAAAGCGAATACTGGGGCGCAATGAATCAACATTTCCTGAAGCTACGGCAGAATTTCAAGGCCGACATGATGGCGCGCTATGCCGTCGACGAGCAACTGTTTGACGAAACCAGCCGGTGCATCGCACCGTTGGCGGTGCCGTTCGCGATGCGCCGCGGCGAGCTGCTGCAATGCGTGGGGCAGACCACGCGCGACGTGTTCTGGCTGACCGGCGGCGTGGCCCGCGTCGGTTATGTCAGCGAAAGCGGCAACGAGGTCACGATGCGCTTTGCCACCGAAGGGCATATCGCGAATGCCTACGAAGACTTGCTGGAATTCCGCGGCGAACAGCCGGCGCGCTCCTTCATCGTGGCCGAGACCTCGGTGCAGGGCTTCCGTTTCGACTGGGAGCAGATGAGCGTGGCCCGCAGCCAGCATCCGGTGCTGACCGCCTACATGACTCGCGTGCTGGAATTTGCCGTCTGCAGCCAGGCGCGCCGCTTCATCACGCACACCGCATCGAGCGCGGAAGAGCGCCTGGCCAATTTCAGGGAAGAGTATCCGAACCTGGAACGCCGGATCTCGCAGAAAGTGCTGGCGTCCTACCTGCAGATCACGCCAGCCTACCTGTCGCAGCTGATGCGCCGCGAACAGGAAGCTGCCTAGCGGTCCTGCTCCTGCTCCTGCCGCAGCAGGGTCGACATGTACTGCGGCGTAATACCCAGGAAGGAAGCCAGCGATTTCTGCGAGATGCGCTGCTCCAGGCCTGGGTATTGCTCGCGGAACGCTGCCAGCCGGCAGTTGGCCGAGGTCATGCTGCGCACCAGGCAGCTTTGCGAATAGCGGCGGATCGAGTGCTCGGACACCTTCAGGTAGTACTCGCGCATGATGCTGTGCTCTTCACGCAGGCGCGCCATGGTGGCCCACTCCACGCGGATTGCCGTCACCGGAGTTTCCGCAATGATGAATTCCTGCGCCGGCTGCCCGTCCTGGGCTGCCAGCAGGTCGTGGTGCGAGCCGCAGGTATCGCCTTCCGACGAAAACGCCATCGTCACGTCGCTGCCGTCCTTGGTGATCATGCCGCGCCGCGCCACGCCGCGGTACAGCCAATAGGCCACGCTGGCCGGCACGCCCGCCCGCTGCAGGTACTCGCCTTTGCGGAAGTGCACTTCAACGACGTGGGGAGCGAGAATGCGGTTGAATGCATCGAACATTTCACGCGACACGCCAATACGGCTCATCGAGTATTCGCTGAATTCTTCTCGCTGCTTTAGGAATGCTTCGGACATTGCGGTAACTCTTGGTCTTTCTG
>JBCNOX010000608.1:0-3333 GCA_039593645.1 Pseudoduganella sp. | reverse complement strand
TATAGGTCAGTTGACCGAAATAGTATCGGTCAGTTGACCTATTTGTCAATCGACGGGATAATTCGGCTCTTATGAAGAAAAAGTCAGACACGCCCCTGCAGGCAAAGGAATCCAACACCACGACCAAGGGGTTCGAGCGCGCCAGCGCGATCCTGGAGGCAGCGCGTTTGTTGCTGGCGCACGACGGTTATGCGGCGCTGGCCATGCGTAGCGTGGCGCAGCAGGTAGGGGTGAGCTTGTCGACCGTGCAGCACTATTACCCGAGCCGGGATGCGCTGATCGAGGCGCTGCTGGAGCAGACTTTCGCTCGCTACCAGGCGGGCATCGACGAACGCGTTGCCGCCGCAGGTGCGGGCCCACGTGTGGAGTTGTTCGAATCGATCATCGATTACTTCCTGGCTGACCTGCGCGACCAGGTATCGAGTGGACTGTTCTTCGAGATTGCCGCGCTGGCCAATCGCCATCCGGTCGCCACCAAGCTGTTCGACACCATGATGACGCGTGCCCGCAGAACGCTGCGCAACCTGATCCATGAGATCGATCCAGAACTCTCAATGCAGCAGTGTGAAATCCGCGGCACTCTGATCGTGGCGCAGATGCTCGGCACCATGCTGTTCATCTCCGAAACCCGCCCCCAGCACAAGGAACTCGCGGACCTGGCCCACGAAGCCACTGTCGCGATCACCCGCATCGCCTTCGGCCGCTAATCCGCCCAGTTTGTTCGCCTCTAAATAGGTCAAGCGCACTCAACAAGCTAGTTTTGAAGCTTGGCGCGTTCTTGTTGTAGCTTGTGCTGAAATTCTCGCCGTTGCTGCAAAAACTCACTCACCGAACTCGCTGCTTGGCGGCCAATATTCGGCTCGCCCCACCTCCAGATGCAGCGAGCCGGAAAATATGCAACCGCCAGCATGAGGGTCACCAGGAAGAGGACGACGAACGCAAGCAGTATCAATGGGATGAACGCCAATCCCAGCGAGAAATACAGGAATGCTTCAATCTCGGCGTAAGTCAAGGAGTGAAACGGCCGCAATGCGACAAGCACCGCAATTTCAGCGGCCAAGATCAGAGCGAAAGATCAGCCCACACAAAAAAGGTCGTTTTAAGCGATGCATAATCAGGTCCGGGAATGACCCATTATGCCACGCCCGCGCGCTCCAGTATGGCGTGCAGCAGCACGTTGCAACCTGCTTCCAGGTGCTCCTTCTTGGCGTCCTCGATTTCGTTGTGGCTGATGCCGTCCTTGCAGGGGACGAAGATCATGCCGGCAGGGGCGACGCGAGCAGCATAGATGGCGTCGTGGCCGGCGCCGGAGACTACGTCCATCGTGGAGTAGCCCAGCTTTTCGGTCGCTTTGCGCACTGCGCCAACACAGTCGGGATGGAACGGGCATGGCGGGTAGTACGACACGCGCTCGATCTTGACCGGCAGGCCGGTTTCGGCGGAGGTCTTGTCGATGAAGGCCAGCATATCTTCATGCATCTTGTTCAGCAGCTCGTCGTTCACGTTGCGCAGGTCGATGCTGAACTTGACCTGGCCGGGAATCACGTTGCGGCTGTTGGGGAAGACCTGCATCATGCCGACCGTGCCGCGGCCATATGGCGGATAGCGGTTGGCGATGGCGACCACCTCGGGAATGATCTGCGCGGCGACCTGCATCGCGTCTTTGCGTAGATGCATCGGCGTCGGGCCGGCATGGGCTTCCATGCCGGTGACGGTGCAGTCGTACCACGAAAGGCCCATGACGGCGGGTACCACACCAATCACCTTGTCGGCGTCTTCCAGCACGGGACCTTGTTCGATGTGCGTCTCAAAGTAAGCGCCGATGGGGTGCTGCCCCGGCACCTGGTCACCTTTATAGCCGATGCGTTCGAGTTCCTCGCCTACCGTCTTGCCTTCCGTATCTTTGGCAGCGTAGGCGTGCTCCAGGGTGAACGCGCCGCAGAAAACGCCGGAGCCCATCATTACTGGCACAAAGCGCGAACCTTCCTCATTGGTCCAGAATGCGACTTCAATCGGCGCGCGCGTCTTGATGCCTCTCTCGTTCAGGGTGCGAACAACTTCCAGGCCCGCCAGAACACCATAGTTGCCATCGAACTTGCCGCCCGTCGGCTGTGTGTCGATATGGCTGCCGGTCATGATCGGCGGCAGCGTATTGTCTTCGCCATCGCGGCGCATGAAGACGTTGCCGATCTGGTCGATGGTGATCGACAGGCCGGCGTCGCGCGCCCAACTGGTTACCAGGTCGCGGCCTTGCTTGTCCAGGTCCGTCAGGGTCAGTCGCTTGACGCCGCCTTTCGGGGTGGCGCCGATCTTGGCCAGCTCCATCAGCGAATCCCACAGGCGGTCGCTGTTAATGCGTAGATCGCTCATGATGCACTCCTTAGCGCGCCGATACCGGCGCAAAAGCTGGACGGTCGATATGGCGCCCTGCGCCTTCGACTGCCCGCAAATCTCCACGATGGAACACGACCTTGCCGGCAGCCACCGTGGTGCTCGGAATTCCTTTGACAGTACGTCCCTCGAAGACGTTGAAGCCGCCCTTTGCGAACTGGGTCTTGGCCGAAATCGTGCGCGAGCCTTCCGGGTCCCACACTACGATATCCGCATCCGAGCCGGCAGCAATCAAGCCTTTGCGCGGATAGATGTTGAAAATCTGGGCCGCGTTCGCAGAGGTCACCCGCACGAATTCGGACGGCGTCAGCTTGCCGCTGTTGACGCCTTCGTCCCAGATCACGGCCATGCGGTCTTCCACGCCACCGCAACCGTTCGGGATCTTGGTAAAGTCGTTGCGGCCTGCCGCCTTCTGCTCGGCGCAGAAGGTGCAGTGATCGGTCGCGGTGGTATGGAGGTTCCCGCCCTGCAGGCCTTGCCATAGCGCCTTCTGGTGCTCGCGGCTGCGGAACGGTGGGCTCATCACGTGGCCCGCGGCAAACTCGAAATCGGGATGGTCGTACACGCTGTCGTCCACGATCAGGTGGCCGGCCAGCGCTTCGCCGTACACGCGCTGACCTGCTGCCCGGGCGCGGGTAATGGCGTCCAGCGATTCCTTGCACGACACGTGCACGATGTACAGCGGTGTGTTCAAAACATTGGCAATGGCGATGGCGCGATTGGCCGCTTCCGCCTCCACCGCTGGGGGGCGCGAGAGCGGGTGGGCACGTGGCCCTGTGATCCCCTGGCGCAGCAAGTCCTGCTGCAACTGGTACACCAGCTCCCCGTTCTCCGCATGCACGGTCGGGATCGCGCCAAGCTCCAGCGCGCGGCGGAAGCTTTTCACCAGCGTTTCATCATCCGCCATGATGGCGTTCTTGTACGCCATGAAGTGCTTGAAGC
>JBCNOX010000607.1:0-3341 GCA_039593645.1 Pseudoduganella sp. | reverse complement strand
CCGATCCGACCGGGCGGGTGCTGGGCAACGTCGAAGCCGGTGCGCTCAACTACTACGCGCCGCAGGATGGTACCGCCACGCTGGCAGCCAACACCGTGGCCAACGCCGGCGGCAGCCAGCCCCACGAGAATATGCAGCCCTACCTGACCATCAACTTCATCATCGCGCTGCAGGGCATCTTCCCCTCGCAGAGCTGAACCCGACCGGAGCCGGCGCATGGACAACTTTATCGGCGAAATTCGCCTGTTCGCGGGTAACTTCCCGCCCCTCGGCTGGGCATTTTGCGATGGCAGCCTGCTGTCGATCGCGCAAAACACCGCCCTGTTTGCCCTGATCGGCACTACTTACGGCGGTGATGGCCAGACCACCTTCGCCCTGCCTGACCTGCGCGGCCGCGTGCCGCTGCACCATGGCACGCAACTCGGCACCGCAAACAGCTACGTCATGGGCCAGCAAGGCGGCGCCGAAACCGTAACCCTGACCAGCAGCCAGATCCCGTCCCACAACCACAGCGCAAGCGCCAGCACCGCCGTGCCGCCTGCAACCGGGACCGGCATCAGCCTGACCGGGCCAGGCACTTATGTGCCTGCGGCACCCGCCAAGCCCAAGTTTTACGCGCCCGCAGGCTCCAGCACCGTTGCCATGTCGGCGCAAGCAATCCAGCCGGCCGGCGGCAACCAGCCGCATACCAATATGGCTCCCTTCCTGGCGGTCAGCTTCATCATCGCCATTGAAGGCATCTTCCCTTCGCAGAGCTAGTCGAGGAGTCCAGCATGGCAGAGCGTTATATCGGCGAGATCCGCATGTTCGGCGGGAATTTCGCACCCGCAGGCTGGGCATTGTGCAATGGCCAGCTTCTTCCCATTGCGCAGAACACGGCACTGTTTGCCATTCTCGGCACCACCTACGGCGGCAACGGCAAAACCAACTTCGGCCTGCCCGACCTGCGCCAGCGCATTCCGATGCATGCCGGTACAGGCCCCGGACTCACACCGCGCGACCTGGGCGAACAAGGCGGCGAAGCGGCAGCAACGCTGACCGCGCTGCAAATGCCATCGCACAGCCATGGCATGTCGGCCTCCAACACGACCGCCTCAGTACAATCGCCAGCGAACGCCCTGCTGGCCAAGCCGATCACAGTCAGCGCGCCTTACCACGATGTAGCGGCCATTGCGCCTTCGCCTGACGGGCCGCTTGGCATCGCTGGCGGAAGCAGCCCGCACAACAACTTGCAGCCCTACCTGGTGCTCAACTTCATTATCGCCCTGTCCGGCATTTTCCCGCCCCGCAGCTGATTGATCATGGACAGCCAGCTCACCTTGCGGCCCGTAGAAGCCGGCGACCAGGCCTTCCTGCTGGCGCTGGTGGAGAGCACGCGCGAAGACCTGGCCATCCTCGACGGCACGGTCCGGGCCATGCTCCTTCGCATGCAATACGATGCCCAGCGCACCGACTACCGGCGCCGCTTTCCCAATCTGGAGGAAAGCGTCGTGCAGGCTGATGGCGTTCCGGTCGGCCGCCTGCTTGTGTCGCGCAAAGCCGACGAAGTACGCCTGGTGGACATCGGCCTGCTTCCCGCATTCCGCGGCCAGGGCCTCGGCCGCCGCCTGCTGGCCATGCTGCAAGACGAGAGCCGGCAATCATGCCGGCCCCTGCGCTTGCACGTTTTACAAGGAAATCCGGCCGGCGAGCTGTATCGCCGGCTCGGCTTCCAGCCGGGCGAAACCGAGGGCATGCACCTGGCCATGGAATGGCAACCAATTTTGTTAAAGGAATAAGTCATGGAACGTCGCAACTTCATCCTCGCCGCCGGAAGCCTGGTTGGCGGCCCGGCCATCGCACGCGCCGCCTCGCTGGCAGCCTTGCCGCCAACGCCTTCGACGCTGCGCATGGCCGGCTTTCGCGACCTGGTGGGGCAGCAATTCATCGCCTACCAGGGCAAGCGCGGCACTTCGCTCGACCTGCACGCGGTGCGCCCCGGCAAGGAAGCGCCACACCAGGAACAATTCACCCTGCTATTTAACGGTGCGCCGGGGCTGGAAGCCGGGATTTATGAAATCGACAACGCATTGGCCGGGCGCCTGGCCATCTATCTGGAGCCGGCCGGCCGCGGCCCTGCGAGCGGCCTGGGCGCCCTCTACCGCGCCGAATTCAGCCTGCTTGTGTGAGCTGCCCGATGCGCCAGCCTCTGAGGTATAATTTCAGGTTCGATTTAACAACTATCAGACCTGAAAAACCATGGAAGCTGAACGCATCAATTCCCTCGCCAACCTGCTCGCGGACCTGACCAACCGCGAAGCCGAACTTCGGAGGTATCTTTGACTTCGATAAGAAGTCGGAGAAACTCGAACAACTGAACGCCGAACTCGAAGATCCGGCCGTTTGGAATGACCCGAAAAAGGCCCAGGACATGGGCCGCGAGAAAAAAGCCCTTGAAGGCGTGGTCCTGACCTTGCAGAAGGCAGAAAGCGACCTGCGCGACATGAACGAACTGTTCGCGATGGGCAAGGAAGAAGGCGACGACGATACGCTCGAAGCCGTGATTGCGGACACCGCTGAAATCCAGAAGACCATCGAACAGATGGAATTCCGCCGGATGTTCAGCAATCCGATGGACCCGAACAACTGCTTCATCGACATTCAGGCCGGCGCCGGCGGTACCGAAGCCCAGGACTGGGCGTCCATGCTGCTGCGCCAATACCTGCGGTATTGCGAACGCAAGGGCTTCAAGGTTGAAGTGCTGGAAGAATCCGAAGGCGAGGTTGCAGGCATCAAGACCGCCACCCTGAAAGTGGACGGCGAATACGCCTACGGCCACCTGCGCACCGAAACCGGCGTGCACCGCCTGGTGCGCAAGTCGCCGTTCGACTCGTCCGGCGGCCGCCACACCTCCTTCGTGTCGCTGTTCGTCTATCCGGAAGTGGATGACTCGATCGAGATCGAAATCAACCCGGCCGACCTGCGCATCGACACCTACCGCGCATCCGGCGCCGGTGGCCAGCACATTAACAAGACCGACTCCGCGGTGCGTATTACCCACGGCCCGTCCGGTATCGTGGTGCAGTGCCAGAACGACCGTTCCCAGCACCGCAACAAGGCCGAAGCGATGGAAATGCTGAAGGCCAAGCTGTACGAACTGGAACTGCGCAAGCGCATGAGCGAGCAGCAGTCCCTGGAAGACTCCAAGACCGACGTGGGCTGGGGCCACCAGATTCGTTCCTACGTGCTGGACCAGTCCCGCATCAAGGACCTGCGCACCAACTTCGAGACCGGCAATACCAAGGGCGTGCTGGACGGCGACCTGGACGACTTCATCTCCGCGTCCCTGAAGCAAGGCATCT
>JBCNOX010000606.1:0-3351 GCA_039593645.1 Pseudoduganella sp. | reverse complement strand
GTACAGGGTAAAGTGCGGGGCGGCGTGCATTCAGGGCTTGCGTGGGCTGTTCGGCGCCCCCTCGGGCGCGGGCTGCCATTGTAGCGCGCCGGGCGGGATAGTGATGATGATTGGCACCGGCTGGCTTGGCGCAGCCACCACAGCCGCCTCCAGTTTCGCAAACCGCCCCGATGCGCTGTTGGGGAAAGCCAAATGTAACGCCGTCGCGGGCCTGCCGCCTTGAGGGCGGCGAACGCGCGGCGGCGTTTGGTGCTGCAGCTTACTTGGAGGCTGGCGCCGGGCGCAGCGAGAAGTGCTGCGCCTGGTTGCCGCGGCGGACCAGCACGGCAGCCGCCCGCTTCGGATCCAGCTTGGCCACCGCCGCATTGAACTGCTTGGCGTCCACGATGTCCTGGTTATTCAGCATCAGCAGGATATCGCCCTGGCGCAGGCCGGCCGCCTCGGCGGCGCCTTCGGTGTCTTCCACGATCACGCCGCCATTCACGCCCAGTTCGCGCTTCTGGGCCGGGGTCAGGTCGCTGACAATGAAGCCCAGCGCATTGGCGCCGGAAGGCGGCACCGCACTGCCGCGCTGCTCGCCGCGCTTGCCGCCGGAGCGGCTTGCCACCTTGCTGTCCGGATCGGCTTCGCCGACAGTCACCTGCACGTCGGTCGGCGCCCCTTTGCGCCAGACGGTCAGGGTGGCCTTGCTGCCAGGCGCCGTACCCAACACCATGCGGGTCAAGTCGGCAAAGCGGTCGATGTCCTTGCCGTTGTACTTGATGACCACGTCACCCACGCGCAGGCCGCCCTTGTCGGCCGGGCTGCCCGGTTCGACCTGGGTCACTTCGGCGCCCTTGTTGTTCTTCAGGCCCAGCGACTCGGCCACATCCTTGTTCAGCTCGCCAATCTGCACGCCCAGGCGGCCACGGGTTACCTTGCCGGACTTCTTCAGCTGGTCGGCCACGCGCATCGCCTCGTCGATCGGGATCGCAAAGGAAATGCCGTTATAGCCACCGGACAGGGTAGCGATCTGCGAGTTGATGCCAATTACTTCGCCTTTCAGGTTGATCAGCGGGCCGCCCGAGTTGCCTGGGTTGACCGCCACGTCGCTCTGGATCAGCGGCAGCAGGTCGCCGGTATCGCGGGCCTTGGCCGAGATGATGCCGGAGGTTACGGTGTTTTCAAGATTGAACGGCGAACCGATCGCGATCACCCACTCGCCCACGCGAGACTTGTTCGGGTCGCCAATGGTCAGGTAGGGCAGCTTGCCGCCGCTGTCGATTTTCAGAACGGCCACGTCGGCGCGCGCATCGGCGCCCAGCACCTTGGCCTTGAATTCACGCTTGTCGGTCAGGGTGACGTACACCTCGTCAGCGCCATCGACCACGTGGGCATTGGTCAGCACATAGCCATCGGCCGACACCACAAAGCCGGAACCGATGCCGCGCTGGATCTCCTGGCCCGGCGTCGGCAGGTTGCGGCGGCGCGGCGTCTGGCCGCGCGGCATCTGGCCACCAAAGAAACGGCGCAGGAATTCCTGCATTTCATCGGCCTGGCCGGCCGCGTCGACATCGCGCTGGGTAATGCGTTCGGTGGTACGGATATTCACAACTGCCGGACCAACTCGTTCAACGAGGTCGGCAAAATCGGGCAGACCGGCCACGGCGGGAGCCGCCGCATGGGCGGGCGCGAAACCGGCAACGGCTGGCAGGCCGAGGGAGGCTACGCTGAGTACCAGCGCAGAAATCATGGTTTTTTTCATGGTTGCGTTCAGTGAAAGTCAATGAAGAACAAGCAATATAAATCAGCTTCGCGTTAAACGGGAGCCGGATATTGTGACGATATGTTGCGGGCAACCCTTCCGTGTTTCAAGAGGCTGCTTCGGCCGCCTCCGAGCCGCGCCCGGCCCCACTTCCGGTCTCGCCTGCCTGCTGTCCCACCGCCGAGCCAGCCGCCCGCTCGCCGGACGGCGTTGAGGCCTGCTCCGCATGGCCGCCCTGCTCGGCCGCATCCAATGCCGCCGCCAGCCGCGCCTCGAAGCCAGGACTCGGCTCGACCCCAGCCACGCTCTGCCGCAAGGCCTCGCCAATGACGGCGTTCACCTGGGCGCCCACGGGCAACTGATCCTCATCCGGCAGCAAAATCATTACTCCTCCTCACCAACGCTTATCGACAGGCAAGTCCAGCAACGGCCGCAGCCTGCGCGCAATGGCCTCGCGCGCCCGGAAAATCCTGCTGCGCACGGTTCCCAGTGGACACTCCATGATTTCCGCAATTTCCTCATAACTCAAGCCTTCGATTTCCCGCAGCACGATGGCAGTCCGCAATTCCAGCGGCAAAGCCGCCAGCGCTGCATCAATCGCCAGCATGACCTGTTTGCTCAGCAGCATGGACTCCGGCGTCCCGATTTCAGGCACCGGCGCCGGCAGCTGCGACGGCGCCACGCCGTGCGACGCACCACGCTGCCGCCGGCGCAGAATCGCGTTGCGCGCCCCGTTCAAGGCAATCCGGTACAGCCAGGTATAGAACGCCGCCTCGCCCCGAAAGCGCGGCAAGGCGCGGAAAGCCTTGAGGAACGTCTCCTGCACCACATCTTCCGCCTCGGCCGGATCGCGCAGCAAACGCAGAACCAGGCGCAGCAAGCGCCGCTGGTAGCGTGCCACCAGCAGGTCGAACGCCGCCCGTTCCCCCGCCCGGGCCCGCTCGACCAGCTCACGATCTGGGTCCACCTTCATAAGAGCAGCCCCGCGAAGATTGGTTCACATTTTTTGCAGCTGGGCCCGCACCGCCGCCTGCAGCCGGCGCCATCCGCCGCCCGCTACCGAGTCTGGCAGCAGGACCAGCCACAGGCGCTGCCCGCCTTCCAACTCCATGTGCAGTAGCAAGGCTCCTGGCCAGGCCGTGCAGCCGTTCAGCAAGCGTGCCCGGCATTGCTTCCGGTATACCGTCAGCCGGATTTCTCCGACACCGGAAATATCAATGTGGCTGCAATTGACTTCGCGCCGCAGGCTGGCCAGGGCGGCCGCCGCCAGCAAAGGCTGCCCGCTCCATGCCCCGACAGCCAGTACGGACGCAACAATCCCTGCCCGCAAGACACGCAGGCACGGCGACGGACGAACAGCGACAGATGCCGCGATCGACATACGGAATTTTCGGTTTGGGGGGTACAGCAGAAGCGCTCGCCCCGGCACTAAGACCAGGGCGAGGCTTGGAAGTTCCGTTAGACTTTAGCGAACAGCAGGCTGCCGTTCGTGCCGCCGAAGCCGAAGGAGTTCTTCAGCGCATAGTTGATCGTCGCTTCGCGCGCGGTATTCGCGCAGAAGTCCAGATCGCATGCCGGATCCTGATTGAACAGGTTGATGGTCGGTG
>JBCNOX010000605.1:0-3364 GCA_039593645.1 Pseudoduganella sp. | reverse complement strand
AGGCGACGGAAAAAGACTTCAAGGCCGGCCACGCCAGATCCTACGAGTACCAGCTGGTGCGCAAGGATGGCAGCAGCTTCTGGGCGCGCCTGTCGGGACGCCCCTTCGATATGGCCGATCCCAAGGGCCGCTCGGTATGGCTGATTGACGACGTTACCTCGCGCCGCGAAGCTGCGGAAACAGTGCGCCGTGCGCGCGATGAGCTTGAAGTGCGGGTGCTGGAACGCACGGCCGAACTGGCGGGCGCGAACGCGCAACTGCAGGCCGAAATCGTGGAGCGCCGCCAGGCCGAGGCCCGCGTGCACCACATGGCTTACCACGACAGCCTGACAGGACTGCCCAATCGCGCACTGCTGGCGGATCGCCTGGATCGCGCCATGCTGGCCGCCCAGCGTTCCGGGCGCCGCTTGGCGGTGATGTTCATCGACCTTGACCGCTTCAAGACCATCAACGATTCGCTGGGCCACATGACCGGCGACGCCTTGCTGAAGGAAGTGGCGGTGCGGCTGGTGGGCGCGGTGCGCGCCAGCGATACCGTGGCGCGCCTGGGCGGCGATGAATTCGTGGTGCTGCTGCCGGGAATTCACAGCACGGACGAATCGAGCCACATCGCGCAGAAGATCATCGACTTGCTGTCCGAGCCGATCCCGCTGGACGGGCGCCTGCTGCACATCACGCCATCGATCGGCATCTGCACCTATCCGGACGACGGCAGCGACGTCGCCACGCTGATGCGCAATGCCGATGCGGCCATGTACCACGCCAAGGCTTCCGGCCGCAACAATTACCAGTACTTCACCGAACAGATGAACATGGCTGCGGCCATGCACTTCGAAATGGAGAGCGCGCTGCGCTCGGCGCTGCAGCTTGGCCAGTTCGAGCTGCACTACCAACCAATCATGGATATCGCCACGCGCCGCCTGGCCACGCTGGAGGTGCTGCTGCGCTGGCGCCGTCCGGCCACCGGCCTGGTGATGCCGGACCAGTTCATTCCGTTGATTGAAGAAAATGGCCTGATCGTGCCGATCGGCGAGTGGGTGCTGCGCCGCGCCTGCGAGCAAAGCATGGAGTGGCAGCGGCAGGGCATGGCTCCAGCGCCGCTGGCGATCAACCTGTCGGCGCGCCAGTTCATGCACCGCGGCCTGCTCGATTCGATCCGCCGCACGCTGGACGAGACGGGCATCGACCCGGCACTGATCGAATTCGAGATTACCGAGACGGCGCTGATGCAGCACGGCGAACAGACGCTGGAAATCCTGGGGCAGATCAACGCGATGGGAATCCGGCTGTCGATCGACGACTTTGGCACCGGTTATTCCTCGCTGGCGTATTTGAAGCGCTTCCCTGTACGCAAGATCAAGATCGACCGCGCCTTCATCAAGGACCTGGAAGATAGCGCGGAAGACCGCGCCATCGTGGCCGCGATCATCGCGCTGTCGGACAGCCTGCAGCTGTCGGTAGTGGCGGAAGGGGTGGAGACGGAAGGGCAGTTCCAGCTATTGCGCGAGCAGGGCTGTACTTACGCCCAGGGCTACCTTTTCTCCAAGCCCGTGCTGGGCGTGCGCGCCCAGCTCATGATGGAACGCCAGGCGGCTTAAGCGCCCAGGGTCGCAATCACCGGCGCGTGGTCGGACGGCTGCTGCCACTTGCGCGGCGCACGGTCGATCACGCAGGAAACGCAGCGCTCTTTCAGTGGCGCGGACAGCAGTACGTGGTCGATGCGCAGGCCTTTGTTCTTCTGGAAGCCCAGCATGCGGTAATCCCACCAAGAGAAGGTTTTTTCCGGCTGCTCGAACAGGCGGAAAGAATCGTGCAGGCCGAGGTCGAACAAGGCTTTCAGCGCGGCGCGCTCTTTTTCCGAGCAGAAGATGTCGCCTTCCATGGCCGGATCGTGGGTGTCGCGGACATCCGGCACGATGTTGTAGTCGCCCAGCACCGCCAGGTGTGGGTTGCTTGCGAGCTCTTCTCCCAGCCAGTCGCGGAAGCTGGCCATCCAACCCAGCTTGTAGGTGTACTTGTCGGAATCCAGCGCCTGGCCGTTCGGCACGTAGGCGTTCACCACGCGGATGCCGTTGATGGTGGCGGCCAGGATGCGCTGCTGTTCGTCCGGGTACTTCGGATTGTTCTTGACCACGTCTGCCATCGGATGGCGCGACAGGATGGCGACGCCGTTGTAGGTCTTCTGGCCGTTGAACACCACCTGATAGCCCATTTCCTCGATTTCCTTGACCGGGAACTTGTCGTCGGTGAGCTTGGTTTCCTGGATGCAGAGCACATCTACCGGGTTTTCACCCAGCCATTTCGTAACGTGCGGCAAGCGAACGTTCAATGAGTTAACATTCCAGGTGGCTAATTTCATGGCGGTCTTTCAAGTTGCGTGGGGGCAGATCTTATCAATACTCACTATGCTATGGGAAGCTGTCGTATTTGAGCCAAACAATGATTCTACGGTGACATCAAAATTGTGCTTTCCTGTCGCAAAAAGGTGCCGCCGTAAAAATAATTTCCAATAGTGCTTCAAAGTTATCAGATTGGTACTAAAATTACGCTATCAACAACCGTAAACGTCAATATAATTAAACGGTTGGTATCGAAGTTGTTTCCACGAAGCTGGGTGTTTTTGCTTATTTGCAACGGATTTGAATGTTGTCTTACGTAAATAAGTGGTAATATAGGGAAACTAATTCCGATTTAACGAGCACTGCAAACTAAAGGAATACACATGCGATCTGCATTCGAAGCATGGGCGCAGAAGGACGGCCAAATCGTCCGTCGGCGCGAAGACAAGCCAGATGAATATCTGGTCTATGAAACACAACGTCGTTGGCTGATCTGGCAAGCGGCACTGGAACACGGCAAGTCGCCTAGCGGCCGCAAGTCCGCCCGCGAGGCAAGTGCAAAAGCTGCATCCCAGCGCCCGCAAGCCATCGCTGCTGCCGACGCCGAGGTGCGTAACGAAGTCCTGAACGAAGTCCTCGACGCGTTCCAGGGCATCGGTGCGAACAGCATGGACGACATCATGCACGTCATCCAGGGCCTTCGCCAGAAACGAGGCCAGTCGGCCGACTGAGCCCGACTGCATGCCTTCCGGGCTGAGCCGATTCGCGTTCGCTGCGCTGTGCGCAGCGGCGTCGGGTGGCTGCGCGACTTTGTTCGACTCGACCGAGCAATCGGTGCTGGTGCAGACCGTGCTGGATCACCAGCAGGTGTCTGCCATCGGCTGTGTGCTCTCCAATGACCGGGGACGCTGGTTTGTTACATCCCCGGGGCGGGTGACGGTGCGCAAGAGCACCCAGCCGCTGGTGGTGGATTGCCGCCGCGAAGATGTCTGGGCCTACGACCAGATTGAGGCGCGCCAGAATGC
>JBCNOX010000604.1:0-3369 GCA_039593645.1 Pseudoduganella sp. | reverse complement strand
AGTCAGGGTTGCGGCGGCCTGCGCGGCAGCCTGGGCTTCGCGTAACGCTTGGCGACGCGCTTCAAGGCGGCTCTCGGCTTGTTCAGTTGCCAGGTCGCGGTTGACGTCGCGGGCCTCCTCCAGGCGCTGGGCGGTCAGGCGGTCTTGCAGGGATAAGGCTTGGGCGGCGGCGGCCGTACCGGCCCGTTCGGCATCTTCAGCCGCTCGTCTTGCCTCAGCAGTTGCTGCAGTAAGCCGGGCCTGTCGCTCGCGCGTGGCGATTGTCGCGGCTTCGGAAGCGCGTGCTTCTTGCGCGGCGGATGTCGCGCCGCCGACGGTTTGCGCACCAGCGGCGGTAGCAGATGCGCCCTCGGTCTGCTCGACAGCCCCGGTCGGCGTGCCCGGCGCCGCTGGCTGGGCTGCAATTTGCTGACGGGCCCCTGTGGGGGACGCATTGGTGGCGGCGGAAGCCTCAGCCGCTGCGTTGGCGCTTGCGTTTTGCTGGCGCTCCAAGCTGATGCGTGCATTGGTGGCAGCGGTGGCATCGGCTTCAGCGTTGGCAGTGGCGGCCTGCTGCCGTGCGAGGGCGAGGCGTGCGGCAACCAGCTCTTCCGACTCGGCAGTTTCCGCCTGTTCGGCAACCAGGCGGCGTGCGGTGTCGAGGCGGTCGGCGGCGGCGCGTTCGGCGCGCGTGCGCCCCAGTTGGCTGGCCTCCGCTTCCTGCAGGGCTGCGCGGCGTGCGGCCTCGAGGCGGTCAGCCAGGGCCTGCGCGGCCAGGTCCTCCTCGCGCGTGCTCTCCAGTTGCCGCGTAGCGGCGGCCTGCGTTTCGGCAAGACGCTGCTGTTGGGTATCTTCCAGCTCATTGGCAGCCAGCGCTTCGCTGGCAAGCCGCCGAGTCTCAGCTGCCTGATCGGCGGCGATACGCTGCTGCGTAGTCAATTCTGCCAGGTTGGGCGATGGGGGCGCGGCGGCGGCTTCGTCAGCCGCCCGTGCCAACGCGGCAGCATTGGGCTGCAGGGCGGCCGCCGCGTCCCCCACGGCGCCAAGTGCCTCGCCAAGGGCAGAAACCGCGCGCTGCGGCGCGGCGTCGAACGCCGCCGCCAGCGTGCCCTCGTCTGCGGAAAGCATGCCGCCGCTGGCGACATCGATCCCGGCCTGCCTGAGCGCTGGCTGCTGCGCGGTCAGCACGCCAGCCAGCGAAGGCGGCGCATTGGTATTCACGTTGTCGACCAGCTGCTGCGCCGCTGCCGCAAATGCCGCCGCATCGCCGCCATTCGCCGACAGTTCGCGCAAGCGCCGCTGCGCCAGCACGAGATTGGACAGGAACAGGCCAAGCGACGACACCGACGGTGCGGTATCGGCGGGAGCAGGCGTGGCAGCGGCAGGCGCAACCCGGTCGCCCAATGTTGCCGGAGCGACCGTGGTGGCGCTGGTGACAGGGTCGACAGGAATCACGCGGCACCTTTCAACGGGGACAGCCTCAGGTTGCCAGAAATCCCGGCCGCACATCGTTAGCTGGCGCACGGTGGATGCAGGCGTGCAGCCTTATCTTGACCCTTCCACAGCAACCTAAACGATGAGGACCCGATCATGGATAACATCACCCGCAGCGACACTCCAGCCAAGGACCTGCGTGCCGGAGTGCACAGCACTATCGATAAAGTCGCCGACAATATCACCAGCATCACCGACCAGGTAAGCGTCAAAGGCGACCAGTTGAATGCCGCCTACAAGCGTTTCGCCGAATCCGGCCGTAACTATGTGCGCCAGAGCCCCGGCAAATCATTGCTGGTGGCGCTGGCCGCAGGCTACGCCGTTTCCAAGCTGCTCGGTTCGCGCAAGCATTGAACCGGGGAGCGCGCCGTGCCCACAACCAAACCCGACCCGGCTAAACGCGGCGCTGGACTGGCCGCGCAATTCCCTTACAACGTCAACAAGGCTGCGGAGCACGGCGCGGGCATACCGCCCGCCGGCGCGTCGTCCAGTCCCGCAGATGCACTGGAAACGGCCAGCACCGCCAGCGAAAACGCCGTCTCGGCCAAAGCTGGCGACGGTGTGCCGCCACAAGGCGAGAACCCCGGCAACGGCCCGCTGGACCGCGTCCGTACCGATGCCGGCGACCGTGCGCTCACCACCAACCAGGGCGTGCCGGTCGCCGACAACCAGAATTCCCTGAAGGCTGGTTTACGCGGTCCCGCGCTGCTGGAAGACTTCATCCTGCGCGAAAAGATCACGCACTTTGATCACGAGCGCATACCCGAGCGCGTGGTGCATGCCCGGGGATCGGCAGCGCACGGCTTTTTCGAGTGCTACCGCGAGCTGTCCGAGCTGACGCGCGCCGCGCCATTCGCTGCCGAGGGCAAGCGCACGCCGGTTTTCGTACGCTTTTCCACGGTAGCCGGCGAGCGCGGCTCGACCGATACCGCACGCGACGTGCGCGGCTTTGCCGTCAAGTTCTATACCGATGAAGGTAACTGGGACCTGGTCGGCAACAACATCCCCGTCTTCTTCATCCAGGACGCGATGAAGTTTCCGGACCTGGTGCACGCAGTCAAGCCCGAACCGCACAACGCGATGCCGCAGGCTGCCAGCGCGCACGACACCTTCTGGGATTTCGTGTCGCTGATGCCGGAATCGATGCACATGCTGATGTGGGTGATGTCAGACCGCGCGATCCCGCGCAGCTATCGCACCATGCAGGGCTTTGGCGTGCACACTTTCCGCATGGTGAACGCGGCCGGGCAGTCGCGCTTCGTCAAATTCCACTGGGTGCCCAAGCAGGGCACCTATTCGCTGGTGTGGGACGAGGCGGTGCGCATCTCCGGCGCCGACCCCGATTTCCATCGCCGCGACCTGTGGGAATCGATCGAGATGGGCGAGTACCCGGAATGGGAACTGGCGCTGCAGGTTTTCACGGAAGAAGAAGCGGCCGCCTTCCCGTTCGACGTGCTGGACCCGACCAAGATCGTACCGGAAGAACTGGTGCCGCTGCAGCCGGTCGGGCGCCTGGTACTTGACCGTAACCCGGACAACTTCTTCGCCGAGACGGAGCAGGTGGCGTTTTGCGCGGCCCACGTCATCCCCGGCATCGACTTTACCAACGATCCATTGCTGGCAGGGCGCATCCACTCCTACGTGGATACCCAGATCAGCCGCCTGGGCGGGCCGAACTTCCACGAGATTCCAATCAATGCGTCGGTCGCGCAAGTGCACAACAACCAGCGCGACGGCATGCACCGGCAGGCGATCCACCGTGGACGCGTGGCTTACGAGCCGAACTCGCTGGGCGGAGGTTGTCCATTCCAGGCCGGCCGCATGGGCTTCATGTCCTTCCCGGAACCGGTGCAGGAAGACAAGGTGCGCGGCAAGCCGGAACTGTTTGCCGACCAC
>JBCNOX010000603.1:0-3370 GCA_039593645.1 Pseudoduganella sp. | reverse complement strand
GAGATGTTCGATGGCAGCGGCTACCCGCGCCATCTGAAAGGCGAGGAGATCGGCGTACTGGCGCGCATCGTCGGGATCGCCAACTACTACGACCGCCTGTGCAACCCGATCAACGGCACGCCGGGGCTGACCCCGCATGAAGCGCTGTCGCTGATGTTTGCCAAGAACCGCGGCAAGTTCGATCCGAAGCTGCTGCAGGTGTTCATCCGCTGCCTGGGCGTGTACCCGCCCGGCACCATCGTGCAGCTATCGAACGGCGCTACCGGCATGGTCGCCACCATCAACACCGAAAAGCCGAACAAGCCGGAACTTGTCGTGTATGAGTCGGGCGTCCCGCGCGAAGACGCAATCATGGTCGACATGGCGCTGGAGAGCGATCTCAATATCATGCGCGCCATCAAACCTGCACAGGTGCCCAAGGAAATCTACGCTTACCTCAGTCCACGCAAGCGTGTCAGCTACTACTTCGACGCCACCAAGCCGGGCCAGGGAGCGACCGGGTGATCTCCGAACTTCGCCAGCTGATGCTCGACCACAGCCCGCATATGATGCTGCTGGTCGATCCCACCGACCTGCGCATCATTGTCGCCAACAAAGTGGCCGAGCAGGTGCTTGGCTACTCTGGCACGCAGCTGGTCGAAATGCAGATCACCGATATCGAGAGTTCGCTGCAGGACGTGTTTTACTGGGAAGACGTACGCGGCGGCCACTTCCAGGATATCGATGCCCAGGAAGGGGAATACCAGCGCGCCGATGGCACCCAGCTCATGGTCATGAAGTCGCTGCGCGTGCTGCGTCATGACGACCGCTGGCTGATCCTGATCCTGGCCCGTGATGCGCGCCAGGAGCGCAAGGTGGAGGACGTGCTGGAACAGACGCTGTCGCAGCTGCGCACCACGCTGGAAGCGACCGGCAACGGCATCCTGGTGATCGACTGGCACAACAGGATCGCCAGCATGAACCGCCAGTTCAGCGAGATGTGGCATATCCCGGATGCCTTTCTCAAGAACGGCAACGATTCCGCCATCCTCGAATTCCTGACCGCCAACGTGATAGAGCAGGACTTGTGCCGCGAACGGCTGCAGCAAGTAAGCGACCCGCACGAAGCGCTGGACCAGTTCCACTTGCATGATGGCCGGGTGTTCGAATGCAGTTCGCGCCCGCAGTACCTCGGCGAGCGCATTATCGGCCGGGTGTACGGCTTCCTCGACAACACGGAGCGCGTGCATGCCGAACAGGCGCTGCGCGAATCGCGCGACCAGCTGGAAAGCCGGGTGCACGAACGCACGCTGGCGCTGCAGATGGCGAACATCACGCTGGAGAGCGAGAAGTCGCGCCAGGCCGATCTGATCCGCAAGCTGGGTGAGGCGCAGAACCAGCTGCTGCAATCGGAAAAGATGGCCTCCATTGGCGTGCTGGCAGCCGGCGTGGCGCACGAGATCAATAATCCCGTCGGCTTCGTCAATTCCAACCTGAGCAGCCTGCAGCGCTATATGCAGTCTTTAATGCGCCTGCTCGATGCCTATGAGGCACGCGAAGAACACCTGCCGGAGAGCGACCGCGCCGAACTGAAAGCGCTGCGCAAGGAGATCGATGCCGACTATTTGCGCGAAGATTTGGGCAGCCTGCTGTCCGAGTCGATGGATGGCCTGGACCGCATCAAGCGCATCGTGCAGGACATGAAAGACTTCTCCCACGTTGGTGGCGGCGACGTCATGGTGGCCAACCTGGAAACGGGCCTGGACAGCACGCTGAACGTCGTCTGGAACGAGCTCAAATACAAGGCCGAGGTGATCAAGGAATACGGCGGCGTACCGGAAATCGAATGCATCCCTTCGCAGCTGAACCAGGTGTTCATGAACCTGCTGGTCAACGCGGCCCACGCCATCGAGAACCGCGGCCGCATCACGGTACGCACCAGCTACGAGAACGAGGAAGTGACGGTGTCGGTGAGCGACACCGGCAGCGGCATTGCGGCGGAAAACCTGGGCCGCATCTTCGAACCCTTCTTCACTACCAAGCCGGTCGGGAAGGGTACGGGACTGGGCCTGTCGCTGTCCTACAGCATCGTGCAAAAACACGGCGGCCGCATCGAAGTCGACAGCGAGATCGGGCGCGGCACCACCTTCCGTGTGATCCTGCCGCGACAGATGGCGCCTGCTGCGGCGGAAAACGATGTCATGACTTAGCGAGCGCAGGGAACGGAGAAATCGACGTGGTAATGCTCATCATGCCGCACCCACGGTTTGCCCTTCATGAAGTTCAGCTTCTTTAGTTCAGCGCCGCGCGGCGTTGCGAACAGGCGCGGCAGGTAGGCTGTGTCGAAGATTACCTGCGCGATGCCACGGCCGCGCGCCCGGGCAGCCTGGTCCAACTGGTAGAGATGTTCGGCCATCGCAGCAAAATCGATGCTGTATTCGGCGTAGCGCGCATCGCGATCGAATTCGAGGTCGTAGCCAAAGCGTTTGGCTGCCGGCGTCGGCAGGCGCGCCGCTTGACCGGTCTTGTCGCGCACCGGCACGAAGAAATCGACTGACAGGCCGTTCTGGTGCGTGCGGTGGGGCTGGAAACGCCCGCCATACTCATTTCCTGTTTCGCCATACACGTATTGCGCCCCCGGCGCGGCGCGCTCCAGCTTTGCGTAAGCATCCAGCATAATGGCCGACACATCGCTGTGCACATGATTGCGGCCCATAGCGACGGCCAGCGTGCTGTAGGCGGTGAAATTGGCGCCATCGGCCGGGAGCTGGATGCTGTTCTCAATCCAGCCTCGATTGACGGTGCCATGGCAGGTGCTGACGGAGGCTGCATCCACTGTTGCTGCGGAAACAAGAAGGAGGACAGCGAGGCTGGAATGGAAACGGGTCATGGGAGTGACTATAAGCAATTCCCAACACTTTTGACAGAGAGCAAGCCGGGCAGTTGGGGTTAGAATGGTTCCATGAAGATCCGCGTTGCCACCTACAACATCCACAAGGGCGTGTCGTACCGCAGCCAGCCACGGGTACACGCCTTGCGCCATGCGATTGAGGCTTTCCACGCCGACCTGGTATTCCTGCAGGAAGTGCAGGGCCAGCACGACCGGATCGAGGCGCGTTATGGCGAGGAAAGTGCCGGCCACCGGCATTGGCCGAAAAAAGCCCAGCATGAATTCTTTGCCGGTGAATCGCACCAGTCCGTGTACGGGCTGAATGCGCAATATGACCATGGCCACCACGGCAATGCCCTGCTCAGCAAATACCCGATTGCGCGCTGGACCAATACCGATATATCCGACCACGCCTATGAATCGCGCGGCATCCTGCATTCTGTGGTGGAAACGGAGGGTCGGCTGGTGCACTGCTACGTGATCCACCTCGGCCTGTTCGAG
>JBCNOX010000602.1:0-3380 GCA_039593645.1 Pseudoduganella sp. | reverse complement strand
CACCACCCACATCGGCAGGCCGCTGCGGTTGGCGTAGGCGATGGCCTGCTGCAGGCGGTCCTGCAGCAGCACGCGGTTGGGCAGGCCGGTCAGCACGTCGTGGTGGGCGATGTGCTGGATGCGCTGCTCCGCTTCCTTGCGTTCGGTGATCTCGCTGCCGGTGCCGCGGTAGCCCTTGAATTCGCCCTGCGCGTCGTACACCGGTTCGCCGCTGGTGTTGAACCAGCGCGTCACGCCGTCGTGGCCGACGATCGCGTATTCGAAATTGGAAAAGGGCAGGCGCGCCTGCACCTTGTTGATATGGTCGCGGCCCGCGCTGCTGGTGTACAGCTCCGGCGTGCACTCCCAGCGCGTGCGGCCGAGGAAGTTCTCCTTGGCCACATGGCCTTTTTCAAAGAAGCCGCCGGTAATATGGGTGAAGCGGAAATGCGTGTCCTGTTCCCAGTACCAGTCGGACGACAGGGCCAGCAGGCGGCGGAAACGGTGCTCGGATTCCTGCAGTGCGCGTTCGGTGCGCTTGCGTGCAGCCACGTCTTCCGCCAGGCGCTGGTTGGAGCGCTGCAGGTCGGCGGTGCGGGCATCGACCAGCAACTGCACGCGGCGCGAGCGCTGCACCAGCGTATGCACGAAGGCTGCCGCCAGGGCGCTGAACAGCAGGCCGCCCAGCAGGGTGCCAAGCGAGCCAAGGTGGTCGGCCAGGAAAGGGCGCGGCAAATCGTCGCTGCGGATATGCCAGGCGCGTCCCAGCACGTCGAAGCTGCGCATCTCGCTGCTGTGGTAATCGAAGTCGAACCAGCGGTGCAGCCAGTGTTCCTTGCGGTCGACAGGCAGCGGGCCGCGGCGGTAGGCCAGGTTGCGCGTCTCCGATGGATCGCCGGCATACACGCTCAAGCCCAGGCTTGCATCGTCCAGCAAACCGTTCTGCTGGAGGATGGTGTGCACCAGGTTCGGCGTACGGATCACCGCTGCCGTATCGCCAATCCAGGCCGCGTGGCGCTCGGCGCGCGTGCCGGTCGGCATGCCGGGGCGGTACACCGGCATGATCATGATGAAGCTGTTGTGCTGGGCCGGATCCTGCGCCAGCTGCAGCTGCTCGGTGGCGGCGGGGCGGCCATTGTGCAGGATGCGGTCGATGGCGGCGCGCACCTGCACATTTCTGCCGCTATTCAGGCCCAGCGCCGGCTGATTGCCCTGCATCGGCTCCAGGTATTCGACGATGTTGTAATACGGCCGCTCCGGCGCCGGCACGGCTTTGCCTTCCGGCGACAGCTCGGTGATCTGGAAGCCGGGGAACAGCGCCTGCATCGAAGCTTCGAACGCGGGGCGCTCGGCATGTGTCAGCACGCGGTGGTAGTTGAAGGCCTGGATGAAAGGGTAGCGCTTCAGCAGCGGTTCGGAAAAGGTATGGAACTGTTCGCGGCTGACCGGTTGCACGGTGCGGAACAACTCATTGATCACATTCAGTACTTCTTCGGCGTCCGCCAGCCCGCGCTGGATGGCGGTCACGCGGGCGTTGGCGCGCTGCTGGAAGCCCAGTTCCATCTTGCCGAATTCGAGGGCGCTGACGGCGACGAACAGGATGGCGGTGGCCGCCAGGCCTGCGCCCAGCGTCAGTGCGGCCGCACCGTAGTGCGATAGTTTGCTGCGCCGACCTGCCATGGTGTCCTTTGCTTAAAAAATGTAGTTTGTCACAATTCTCATGGCTTCGGGGCAATACTTCTTAAATCCCTGCCAAATCTCCCTTGCGCAGGCGGGCAACGGTGTAAATTGCCAACAGTCGATTGGCCAGGCCGAACCCCAGGCCGGGCGTCGGACTGCCCCAAGCGGCCACGCGGCGCTGCATGGCGCTGGCCGGCGCACCCGGGGTACGTCCTGGACGAATCGCAAACAGGATATGGTTATTGCCGGCGATGCCGGTGAACTGGCAGATGCGGTCGTGGAAGGCGTTCGACAGCCGCACCAGCACGCTGCGGTACTTGGGGTCGTAGCTGAACACGTTGGCGGCCATGACGCCGTCCGGGCGCAGGGCACGCCGGCAGTCGGCATAGAAGTGGTCGGTGGCCAGCGCATTCGGCAAGCCGTTGGCGTCGAAGCCGTCCACCAGCAGCACGTCGGCGCTGTCCTTCAATTCCTTCATGTATTGGGCGGCATCGCACTGGATGACACGGAAGCGCTCATTGTCGGGCGGGATGGCGAAACGTTCGCGCAGGGCGATCACATCGGCGCGCAATTCGAGCACGGTGATGCGGGTGCGCGGCAGGTAGCGATAGCAGAACTTGGCCAGCGAGCCGCCGCCCAGGCCCACCATTACGATATGCTCTGGGTTCGGCTTGAACAGGACAAAGCACATCATGGCCCGCGCATAGGCCAGCACCAGCGCATCCGGATCGGACGGATCCATCTGGCTCTGCACCTCGCCGGGCGTGAATTCCAGCGACAGGCGCCCGCGCCGGTGGCGAACCAGGGGGCGATGGTGGTCGGGGATGGAAGTCATTTTGTCAACTTGTTACGAACCGTGATGATCTGATAAGCTGCCGGGCTCCGGTTTCCACCCCAGTGTACCGGATGAGCACTGCGATAGGGCGCTCGCGTTTACATCGGCAACTTTTATAGGTACATTGCCAACATAGGCAGCTTGGAGACGATAAATGTTCTTAGACCATCCAACCATTACGGCGACCAATAGTTTTACCGAGCCTGATCGCATCGAGCGCCTGACCCGCGTGTATGGTTATGTGGCTGCGCTGGCCGACCACGCCGGCAAGCAGCAGTTCATCGAAAAGGTCAGCCAGCTGCATGACCACAAAGGCACCCTGATCGTGTTCTGGCACGATGCGCCGACCGAAGACGAGAAGGAATTCTTTTCCAAAGCCTGGGCCAGCAAGATCGGCGACGGCAGCACCAACGTCGAACACGAAGTCTGACCGCGGCCCGTCCGCCAAGCAATGGATATCAAAACCCTGGTTCTCGCCCTCGCACTGGGCAATCTCAGCCTGTGCGCGGCGTTGTTTTTCTTCGAGTATGAGAACAGGAAGTCGCTGACCCTGTCCACCTGGGCCATTGCGAAACAATGCCAGGCGGTGGGCTGGATCCTGTTGTATTTCCGCGGCGTGGTGCCGGAGCTGCTGGCCGGTCCGATAGCCAATGCTGTGCTGCTGGCCGGCTTCGCCCTCGATGCCGGCGCCCTGTGGGAGGGCGTGGGACGCCCGCGCTGGCGCAATATCCTGTTCCCGGCACTGTCGCTGGCAGTCGGTACGCTACTGGCCTTCCACGTGCTCGATACCTCGCCGGCGGCACGCATTGCCTGCGGCTCCCTGTTTGTCGGCTTCTTCTTCCTGTCCGGCGTGCTGGCGCTGGCGCGTGCCTGGCGCCATGGCAGC
>JBCNOX010000601.1:0-3407 GCA_039593645.1 Pseudoduganella sp. | reverse complement strand
CTCTGAAGCGGGTCATGCATAGTCCGGAAACTGTTTTAGGCTTCGACTTCGGCATCAAACGCATTGGTGTCGCAATGGGAAACACGATGATCGGCCAGGCCACCCCCCTGGCCGTCATTCAATCCGCTGTCAACGATATCCGCTTCGCCGAGATCAAGGCCCTGATCGATAAATGGGGGCCGACCCGGCTGATTGTCGGCCTGCCTTTCCACCCGGACGGGGCGGAGCACGACATGACGGCACGCTGCCGCAAGTTCGCCAACCAGCTGAACGGCCGCTTCAATCTTCCTGTGGTGCTGGTCGACGAGCGCTACTCGTCGGCGATGATTGCCGCCAAGCGCGGCGAAATCATCGACGACCGCGCCGCCGCCATCATCCTCCAACAATACTTTGACGAATATGTCCCACACAGATCCCCAACAGCTTGACGCCGAAGCGCTGTACGCCAGCCTGCTCGAGCAGGTCAAGGCCGGCATTGCCGGCGCCAATGAGCCGGCCATCGTCGGCATCCATTCGGGCGGCGCCTGGATCGCAGAGCGCCTGGCCAAGGACCTGAACCTCACTGCGCGCCTGGGCGTGCTGGACGTGTCCTTCTACCGCGATGACTATGCGAAGAAGGGCCTGCCGGCCGAAGTGAAGCCGACCCATATCGGCTTCGACGTCAACGGCGCCACCATCGTGCTGGTGGACGATGTGCTCTACACCGGCCGCACCACGCGCGCCGCCATCAACGAATTGTTCGACTACGGCCGCCCGGCGCGCATCATGCTCGCCTCGCTGGTGGACCGCGGCGAACGCCAGTTGCCGGTGGCGGCCGATTTCGTGGCAGCCCATACCCGCTGCGCGGCCGGCCAGGCGCTGCGCCTGCAGCAAACCGGCGACGGAAAGTTTTCCCTGACTCTTGAACAGAACCATGCTTAATCCGCAACTCAACAAACACGGCGAGCTTCAGCACCTGCTGACGACCGAGGGCCTGCCCAACGCCATCATCAACCAGATCCTCGATACCGCCTCCTCCTTCGTGTCCGTGTCGGACCGCGAGGTGAAGAAGGTCCCGCTGATGCGCGGCAAAAGCGTTTTCAACCTGTTCTTCGAGAATTCCACCCGTACCCGTACCACCTTCGAGATCGCGGCCAAGCGCCTGTCGGCCGACGTGATCAACCTGAACATCGCGGCGTCTTCCGCCAGCAAGGGTGAGTCGCTGCTGGACACCATCGACAACCTGTCGGCCATGCACGCCGACATGTTCGTGGTGCGCCACTCGCAGTCGGGCGCGCCGTACCTGATCGCCAAGCACCTGCAGGACACCAAGCAGAACCACGTGCACGTGGTGAACGCGGGCGACGGCCGCCACGCGCACCCGACGCAGGGCCTGCTGGACATGTATACCATCCGCCACTACAAAAAGGACTTCACCAACCTGCGCGTGGCCATCGTGGGCGACATCCTGCACAGCCGCGTGGCCCGCTCCGACATCCATGCCCTGACCACGCTGGGCGTGCCTGAAATCCGCGCCATCGGCCCGCACACCCTGCTGCCGGGCGGCCTGGAGCAACTGGGCGTGCGCACCTTCACCAATATGGATGAAGGCCTGAAGGACGTGGACGTGATCATCATGCTGCGCCTGCAGAACGAACGCATGAGCGGCGCGCTGCTGCCGTCCGCCGGCGAATATTTCCGCGCCTACGGCCTGACCCCGGAGCGCCTGGCGCTGGCCAAGCCGGACGCCATCGTGATGCACCCGGGCCCGATGAACCGCGGCGTGGAGATCGACTCCGCCGTGGCCGACGGCCCGCAAGCGGTGATCCTGTCGCAGGTCACCTTCGGTATCGCAGTCCGCATGGCGGTGATGAGCATCCTGGCAGGCACGCAAGCATAAAAATGAACGTACTTATCCAAAACGGCCGACTGATCGATCCGGCCAACAAGATCGATTCCAAGCAAGACCTGTACATCGTGGACGGCAAGGTTGCTGCCGTCGGCAGCGCGCCGGCCGGCTTCCAGGCCGATCGCACCATCGACGCCGCCGGCAAGGTGGTGGCGCCGGGCCTGGTCGACCTGTCCGCGCGCCTGCGCGAGCCGGGCTTCGAATACAAGGCCACGCTGAAATCGGAAATGCAGGCGGCAGTGCAGGGCGGCGTCACCTCCCTGGTATGCCCGCCCGACACCGACCCTGTGCTGGACGAGCCGGGCCTGGTGGAAATGCTGAAGCACCGCGCGCGCGGCCTGAACCAGGCCCACGTGCATCCGCTGGGCGCACTGACCCACGGCCTGAAAGGCGAAGCCCTGACCGAGTTGGTGGAACTGACCGGCGCCGGCTGCATCGGCTTCTCGCAGGCCGAGACCCCGATCAGGGACACCACCGTGCTGCAGCGTGCGATGCAGTACGCCGCTACCTTCGGCTTCACCATCTGGCTGCGCCCGCAGGATCCGTGGATCGGCCGCGGCGGGGTGGCGCACAGCGGCCCGCTGGCTTCGCGCCTGGGCCTGTCCGGCGTGCCGGTGATGGCCGAGACCATCGCCCTGCACACGATCTTCGAGCTGATGCGCTCGACCGGCGCCAAGGTCCACCTGTGCCGCATGTCGTCCGCCGCCGGCCTGGAGCTGGTGCGCGCCGCCAAAGCGGAAGGCTTGCCGATCACCTGCGACGTCGGCGCCCACCACGTGCACCTGACCGACGCCGACATCAACTTCTTCGATTCCAACGCCCGCGTCGACCCGCCATTCCGCACCCAGCGCGACCGCGAAGCGATCCGCGCCGGCCTGCTGGACGGCACCATCGATGCGATGTGCTCCGACCACACCCCATGCGACGACGATGAAAAGCTGCTGCCGTTCGGCGAAGCTTCGGCGGGCGCCACCGGGCTGGAACTGCTGCTGTCGCTGGCCATCAAGTGGGCCGACGACTATGCCTCCGCCCACGGCAAGGACGATGCGCTGTCGCGCGCGGTGGCGCGCGTGACCAGCGAGGCGGCGCGCGTGGCAGGCCTGGCGCAAGCCGGCCAGCTGGGCGTGGGCAGCGTGGCCGACGTGGTGGTGTTCGACCCTGCTGCGCGCTGGACCGTTACGGGCAGCGCGCTGGCCAGCCAGGGCAAGCACACGCCTTTCCTCGGCTACGAACTGGCCGGCCAGGTAGAGGCGACCATCGTTGCGGGGCATGTGGCGTATGAACGCAACGCCAGCTAATCCACCGGCCAGGCGCAACCTCGACTGGCGCCTGATGCTGCGCATCGGACGCATGGCGCTGCACCTGCTGGCCGGCATGGCCACCTGCGCCTTCATCTTTCCCTTCATCGGGACGGACAAGCGCAACGGCCATATCCGCCGCTGGTCGCGCCAGCTGCTGGCGATCTGCAACGTCAGCGTGCAGATGGCGCCGGGCAGTGCGGCGCCGCTGGAGCAGGGCA
>JBCNOX010000600.1:0-3415 GCA_039593645.1 Pseudoduganella sp. | reverse complement strand
ATATTCAGCAGTTGCTGGATGGCCGAATGATCAATGTCATCCGTATAGATGTGCACAGGCACCAGGCCTTTGTGCAGGCTTTGCTTAATTGGCATAACGTCTTTCGTTATGCCGGGGCTGCAGAAACAAAAAACCCCGGCGAGTTTCCTGGCCGGGGTTCGTGTTGGAAGAACGACCGGCTCGGGTGGCTAGATTGCCTGCCCCGAGCGCGCGCGCTGCGGGGCTATCGAAGTTGCTGCGATGTGATAGCCGTACGTGGCATGGTCGTCCTTTCGAAAAATTGGGTTAGTAAAAAATCAGTGGACGCGATTCTGCGCCCGTTTGATTCTCAGTGTCAAGAAAAATTTTTTGATTACTTTGAGCCTTCAACTTTTCCGGCGTAGCTGATCCGGCCTTTTTCAATCTGCCAAGTAAGGCCATTCGGCACAGTCACGACGCGCCATTGCTGCCGGCTCCAAAGCTGCCAGAAAACGTGTGCTTCTGTCGGCTGAGGATCCAGCAGGTGTGACACGACGATAGCTACCGGCGTTTCTGTTGCCTTTTCCTGGTATGAAAGCGTCAGGCAGGATTTGGTGAAGCCTCGTCCTGCGACGATGCGGCCTGCCGCATCGGTATCGACGCGATAAGTACCGCCAAACGGCACTACGTGATTTTCCGTCGTGCCTGGAATCAGGTACACCTGCCAGCCCCCGGGTTTAGGCAGCACGACGGAGTTATAGTTCTGTGCACATGGACGAAAATCGTAAGCCATGCCGGTCTCGCGTGCAGCAGCCGCGCGTTCCTCGAAGTCGCTCAGCGCTTGCGGAGTGTCGTACTGGGAGACGGTGCCGAGCAAGCGGCCGTCGGGACCTACTGCCGCGCGGTACCATGCAAGCATGCGCTCGCCGTCGCCCTTGCCGTAATAGGTGACTACAATCGCCCCGCCCTTTTCTTCGGTGATGTAGCCACGCAGTTGCTGGCGCGCCTTTTCGGTGAACAGTGGCGTGACGGCATCGCTAACAACGGCAACAGCATGATCGTGAATGTAAATCTGGAGACCGCGCTTTTCGGCGGATTTCAATGCAGCGTGGTCTGGCTCTTGGGCGTGAGCAGCAACGGAGACGATCAAGCCCATTAAAGCGATGTGGAATTTTTTCATGGCTTGGCTCAATTGTCGTGCAGCTGCTTCCATTCAGTCATGTCGCGCGGTGTGAAGTCGTCCTTCGACTTTCGCAAGACCGATTTCTCTTTCCCGACCGTCGCGTATGGTGGGTAGCCATCCTGTTCGATGAATTCACCTTGCAGCCCGCTGGCTTTCAGCTTTCCGGAGAAAGTCAAAATTCTCTTTGCATCCCGGCCCTCGCGTGGGAGGCCTTTGCGATGTTCAACGCCTCGTGAATACTTTGCCTTGAATGAGATCTTTCCTTCTTTCTCGTTCAAGGCAATATCGTAAAGCTTGGCACCCACTGGCTCCGAGGAGCCAATGGCGATTCCTATGTTTCCGAAAACGGCATTCCCTTGCTTGTATAGGCTCACTGCGTATCCGGATAAAGCATGTGGGTCTTCGCCATCGTCCCATACCTGGTTCGAATAATGGCCAACCAGTGACAACGGCGCGCTGTCGGCATGGGCCGGTCCAGCCATCCCCAAGAACAGGGCTGCGGCGAGCAGAAACGCTGGCGATGTATTTTTTGCCTTCATATTGACGTTGCAGTTTTGATAAAGTTCGCCGAAGCTTATTTCGAACCCGGCATCGGGTCAACTATTCAGGAGATAGAAATGATGTGTCGTCGCCTCGTAGTCGCGTTCATACTTGTTGCGGCATGCGCCAATGCCAGCGCGGGAAGCTTGGCCAAGGCTTATGCCGACAAGGCCGCGAATGTCCATGTCGTTACTGAGTCTGGCAAGGACATCAGGCTGACAACGGATCGCCGGGCGGATGAAGTACGGCTTGCGCCCGATGGTGAATCTGCCACATGGCTCGCGCTCTCGTATTTTGCGGCGGATGGCAGGAAGTGGCCCACCGAGTTGCATGTCTACCGCAACGGCCGCACGCGCTCTATCAAGTGCGGTGGGATCATCCGCGAATACTGGTTCTGGAAGGGAGGCACGCATGTGGCCACTGATTGTGGCGGCCTGCATTTCGCCGGGATTGAAACCCTCTACGAGATGCGCACGATGAAGGAGGTCGACAGCTTCGACCAGGCGCAGGTTCCGGTCGAGAAGCGTCCGGAATGGTCGACAGCGGAGCGGCAGGCGGAATGAAAAAACGCGTCCCGTGGGACGCGTTTTCTGTGGAAGCGATAAAGCTTAGCCGTTCAGGCGCTGCTCCAGCTTGGCCATATTGTCCTTCAGCTCTTGCGGCAGGTGGTATGCCAGCTTCTCGAACAGTTCAGCGTGCAGCTTCAGTTCCGCGCGCCATGCATCCTTGTCGATCGAGGTGATGGTCTCGAACTCTTCGGCGGTGAATGGCAGGCCGTCCCAGGTGATGTCGCCGTAGCGCGGGGTGGTGCCGAAAATGTTCTCGACGCCGCCGCCGGTGCCTTCAACGCGTTCCAGCATCCACTTCAGCACGCGCATATTGTCGCCGAAGCCTGGCCATACGAAGTGGCCGTTTTCGTCGGTGCGGAACCAGTTAACGCAGAAGATCTTAGGCAGGGTGGCGCCCTTGCCTTCCAGGCGCTTGCCCATGTCCAGCCAGTGCTGGAAGTAGTCGCTCATGTTGTAGCCCATGAACGGCAGCATGGCGAACGGGTCGCGGCGCACCACGCCCTGCTGGCCTGCGGCTGCAGCGGTGGTTTCGGAGCCCATGGTCGCAGCCATGTACACGCCTTCGATCCAGTTGCGTGCTTCGGTGACCAGCGGCACGGTGGTGGAGCGGCGGCCGCCGAAGATGAAGGCGGAGATTGGCACGCCTGCTGGATCATCCCATGCCGGGTCGATCACAGGGTTCTGGGTAGCGGCCACGGTGAAGCGCGCGTTCGGGTGCGAAGCCTTGGTGCCGGACGCCGGGGTCCAGTCCTTGCCCTGCCAGTCGACCAGGTGCGCAGGCGCTTCCTTGGTCAGGCCTTCCCACCAGATATCGCCATCGTCGGTCAGCGCGACGTTGGTGAAGATGGTGTTCTCGTTCAGGCAGGACATGCAGTTCGAGTTGGTCTTGGTATTGGTGCCAGGAGCCACGCCGAAGTAGCCTGCTTCAGGGTTGATCGCGTACAGGCGGCCATCCTTGCCCGGCTTGATCCAGGCGATGTCGTCGCCGATGGTGGTGACTTTCCAGCCGTCGAAGGTCTTCGGCGGAATCAGCATCGCAAAGTTGGTCTTGCCGCAAGCCGATGGGAAGGCAGCAGCAACGTAGTGCTTCTTGCCCTCTGGGGATTCAACGCCCAGGATCAGCATGTGTTCTGCCAGCCAGCCCTCGCCGCCGTTCTTGGCGTCG
>JBCNOX010000060.1:0-15514 GCA_039593645.1 Pseudoduganella sp. | reverse complement strand
CGCCCGGCCACGACAACCTGCCGGAAGCGATTGACCTGGGCCAGCTGGCCCAATCGCAGCACAGCGTCACGTGGTATGCCGCCCTGCCCGTGTTCAAGCATTTCGGCGGCAATTTCGCGCAAGCGGGCCAGCCGGCGAACGGCGCCCGCTTCTCGCAAGTCAATGCCGACACACCCGACCTGTACACCCAAGCAGCGCAAGCCGAACTGGCCTACCTGAAAAAATCGCTGCGCCTGGTGTCCGACGCCGAACCGCGCGAAGGCTATGTGTGCCTGCCGCTGCTGCGCCTGCGCCGCCTGTCCACCGGCGGTTTCGAGCTCGATCCCGGCTTCGTGCCGCCAAGCCTGACCATCCGCACCGCGCAGCCGCTGTTCCTGCAACTGCGGCGCCTGCTCGATGCGCTGCAGGCCAAGGTCAATGCGCTGTATGGCCATCATCGCGAACCAAGCCGCAACGTGATCGAATTCCGCAGCGGCGACATGTCCACTTTCTGGCTGCTGCATACCGCCAGCACCGCCTTCGCATCGCTGTCGCACTACTACCATAATCCGGAGCTGCATCCGGAGCGCCTGTACGAACAGCTGCTGTCGCTGGCCGGCGCGCTGATGACGTATTCGCGCAGCTGGTCGCTGTCCGATCTGCCGCCGTACCGCCACGACGACCCCGGCCCGGCCTTCTCGCAGCTTTACATGATCGTGCGCGAACTGCTGGACACCGTGATCTCCTCGCGCTACTTCGCCATCGCGCTGTCGCAGCCGAAGCCGGCCCACCACCGCGGCATGCTCGACTCCGGCAAGATCACCGAAGACACCACCTTCTTCCTGGCCGTGGGCGCCGACATGCCGGCCGTGGAACTGGTGGAAGTGGTGCCGCTGCGCTTCAAGGTCGGCGCCCCGGACGACGTCGAAAAGCTGGTGCTGTCGGCGATGCCGGGCGTGCGCCTGGCACACGCGCCGCAAGTGCCGGCCGCGGTGCCGGTACGCCCGGACACCTGCTACTTCACGCTGGACTCCAAAGGCCCGCTGTACGAGCGCATGCTGCAGGCCCAGTCCATCGAGATCTACGCCCCTTCCGGCATGCGCGAATTGCGGCTTGAATTGATTGCAGTGAACTCCTGAAACAGAGCAGAACATGAACACCATTGCCCCACCTTCACTTATCGCCGAACCGGCTGCAGCGCCAGCCGCCAACGGTTCCCTGCTGGACCTGATGTACGACGGCTTTTACGCCCTGTTCATGCTGAAGAACGGCAGCGCCCCGCAGGACCACACCGAATTCCAGTCGCGCATGACGCGCTTCCTCGACGACTTCGGCCGCAATGCGCGCAAGAAGAACGCTTCCGCCGACGATATCGACGCCGCCAAATACGCCTTCTGCGCGGCAGTCGACGAAATCATCCTGCGCTCCCACTTCTCGATCCGCGATGCATGGGAGCTGCGGCCGCTGCAATTGACCATGTTCGGCGACCAGCTTGCCGGTGAAAACTTCTTCAACCGCCTGGACGCGCTGCGCACGCGCAGCAGCGAACACGTGGAAGCGCTGGAAGTGTTCCATATGTGCCTGCTGCTCGGCTTCCAGGGCCGCTACATCCTGGAAGGCTCGGAAAAACTAGGCTACCTGACCAGCCGCCTGGGCGACGAAATTGCCCACATGAAGGGCCGCCGCCCCGGCTTCGCGCCGCACGCCGAACGCCCCGACCAGGTGATGCACAAGCTGCGCAGCGACCTGCCGCTGTGGGTGCTGTGCTCGGTGTTCGCACTGATTTCCGCGCTGGCGTATATCGGCCTGCGCACCTCGCTGTCCAGCCATACGGCGCAGCAAGTAAGCGCCTATAACGACGTGGTGCGCATGGCACCGCGACAGGCGCACGTCACCATCACGCTGCCGTGATGCGGTCGCTGTTTGGGACAGGGCTGGCCCAGCACGGCCGCCTGTTGACGCTCTCCAGCGCCCAGGAATCCGGCTTGCCGGAAAGCCTGATGGCGGAACGCTTTACCGGCCGCGAAGGCGTGAATGAACTGTTCTGCTTCGACATCGACGCGCTCAGTACATCGACCAGCCTGGACCTCGGCCAGTTCATCGGCGAAGAACTCACCATCCGCCTGCTGCAGCCGGATGGCAGCCGCCGTTCCTGGCACGGCCTGTGCACGCAAGCCAGCTGGCTTGGCGCCGACGGCGGCGTGGCACGCTATCGCCTGCGCCTGGAACCGGCGCTGGCCCTGCTGCGCCTGCGCCGCGACAACTACATCTTCCAGGACAAGTCGGTGCGCGACATCGTGCAGGAACTGCTGGCCGATTACACGCAGGTGCGGCTCGACTTCAACGTCACGCAAGAGCTGGCGCCGCGCGCCACCACCACGCAATACCGCGAAAGCGATTTCGAATTCCTGTGCCGCATCCTGGCGTCCGAAGGCCTGAACTGGCGCTTCGAGCACGACCAGGATGAAGAAGCCACGCAGGACGGCCAATCGCGCCACCGCGTGGTGGTCTTCGACAGCCAGGCGGAACGCCCTGCAGTGCAGGCCCTGCGCTTCCACGGCGTGCGCGCCACGGAACGCGACGACTCGATCGACCAGTTCGCCGCCCGCCGCGTCATTGCGCCGAATGCCATCAGTATTGCAAGCTGGGACCCGGCGCAGGTGTCGGCGCCGGCGGCCGAACAGACCAGCAACCTTGATGCCGGCGAACTGCCGTCGATGTCGATCTACGACGGCAGCGAAGAGCGCAGCTACACCGCCAGCGGCGAAGCGGACAGCCATAGCCTGCTGATGCTGCAAGCGGCCGAACTGGCGAACAAGCAGTTCAGCGGCGAAGGTTCGGCACGCCGCCTGGCCGCAGGCAGCAACTTCGCGCTGACCGGCCATGAACGCTTCGACGGCGACGAATTCACCACGCTGTGGGTGGAGCACGAAGCGCGCAACAACTTCACTCCGTCACTGAAAGCCGGTCCGGGCGTCGCTCCCGGCACTTACCGCAACCGCTTTGCCTGCGTGCGCTCCGCCGTGCCCTTGGTGCCGACTGCCACCGCGCAGCGTATGCAAGGCGCCGCGCTTGGCGCGCAAACCGCCCTGGTGGTCGGCCTGCCAGGTGCAGCCAACACCACGCAGCGCGGCCAGCAAATCCGCATCCAGTTTCCATGGCAGCGCGGCCAGGGCGCCAACCCGGGCGGCGCCAACCACAACACGGACAAGGAAGGCAACGCGCCAGGCGACGACAGCTCAGGCACCTGGGTACGTGTTTCCGAAGCGCTGGCAGGCCCGAACTTCGGCACGCAGTTCACGCCGCGCATCGGCACCGAAGTGCTGGTCGACTTCATTGAAGGCGATATCGACCGCCCTATCGTGGTGGCCCAGCTCTATACCGGCAGCGACCGGCCGCCGTTCTCGGCCGGCGTCGACTCCAGCGCCAATCATGCCGGCGTCATCTCCGGCATCCACAGCCACGCCCTCGACGGCGGCGGCTACAACCAGTGGGTGCTGGACGACACCAGCCAGCAACTGCGCATGCGCCTTGCCAGCAGCACGGCAGCCAGCCAGTTGAACCTCGGCTACATCGTGCACCAGGCCGCAGATTCCGCCACGCGCGGCGCGCACCGCGGCACCGGCTTCGAGTTGCGCACCGATGCCTGGGCCGTACTGCGCTCGGGCGAAGGCCTGCTGCTGACAACCAGCCGCCGTGCGGCACAAGGCAGCGGCATCAGCTCCACCCAGCTCGAAGCAGAGGATGCGCTGGAACGTCTGCGCGCCAGCCACACCTTGGCCAACAGCCTCGCCAAACCCGCCGCACAGCAGCAAGCCTTATACAGCGCCGATGCCCTCAAGGCGCAGCAGGACATGCTCAAGCAGCTCGATCCGAAGCAGGACGGAAAATACGACGGCGCTGTCAACGGCCACTCCGCCCAGCGTGCCAAAGACGGCGCGCGCGACCTGGATACGGCCAAGCCGGTGGAACGCTTCAGCGGCGCGGTCACCATGATCGACAGCGTGGACAGCATCAACTTGGCCACACCCGCCTCCACCCTGCTGTTCGCCGGCGAGCAATTGCACTGGACCAGCGGCTCCGACCTGCACCTGACGGCCGGCCAGACGTATTCCAGCGTGGCCGGCAACGCCACCACCCTGTTCACCCGCGAAGGTGGCATCAAAGCCATCGCCGGCAACGGCGACGTCTCGCTGCAAGCCAACACCGGCGAGCTGGAAATCCTGGCGGACAAGGAAGTCGTGGTCCTGTCGGTCAACGACGGCATCGAGATCAAGGCCAACAAGAAGATCGTGCTGCACGCCGGCCAGTCGTCCATCGTGCTGGAAGGCGGCAATATTACCTTCGCCTGTCCGGGCAATTTCACGGTAAAGGCGGCGAAGCACGATTTCCAGGGTGCGGGATCCGCTGCCGCCACGCTGCCGCCGCTGCCAAGCGACCTGGTCACCATGCCGCCGGCATTCAAGTCCGACGCTGGCCCGCACAGCCTGCGCTTCGCCTTTGCCGGCAGTGACAAGCTGGGAGACCTGATGGGTATCACCGACCAGCCTTACAAACTGGTGGATAGCAAAGGCAAGGTCCTGGCAGAAGGGACAGTGCCTAAAGACGGCCGCCTGCCGCGCCAGGATTTCCCGAAAAAGGAAGAGCTGCAACTGCTGATCGGCGATGATGCCTGGCGCGAGCAGCCTAATGTTGCCGCCGCCAACCTGGCGCCCACTCCTTTTGAGCACTATGTGGAAATGCATGATAGTCCCGAGCTGCTGAAGAGCTACAACACGCAGCCGCATGACGATGATGTGCAGTTCCTGGATTCAGACATGATTGCCCATTTGATGGGTACCCCAGTTGGAGATGATGAATGATCAAACGCCTTTTCTTAGGCGCCCTGCTTGCCCTCAGCATGACGATGCCGGCCTATGCCGCCAAAGATGGTGTACCAATGAGCCAAGGGCTGCATGAGTGGCAGACCAGCTCCGGTAAGTTAATCCTGGTCGTCGGCAGCTACCAGGACGTGACCTCCTTTCACCGCAGCTACAACTTCTACTTTAAGGCCAACGGCGACCAGGACTGGAACCAGGTTCCGCTGATCCCGAAGAATGGCGGTATGGAATTTAGCTGGGAAAGCGCGAGCGGGGGCGATGTGTTGCTGGCCGACGCAATTGTGGTCCCTCGCAAGGAAGGCACCTACTTCGTGGTCGCCAGCAGAAATTCCGATAAGGGGTATAGCGAGCCTGGCGCCGCCAGCGCTACCTGGTACAAGTTTGTCGAATCAGATGGCAGCAATCCGGACCAACCGGCCTACTCGCTGCAGCCAGTGTTCACACGTCCTTACGGCAAAGTAAAGAATGGCGTCGAGGAGATACTTGCCAAGGAAGCCCTCCTGAAGCCTGCCCGTTGAGAACACCATCATGACGAAAGAGTACCTGAGCGCGAAGTACGACGCCGACACCCTGACCGTGGATTTTGTCGCCGGCGATGGCAGCCACCTGCTTCGCAGCGGCGGAACGGTTGCCTGGCGTTTCAACAACCCCGGCAACCTGCGCCCCGGAAAAAAAGGGGTGCTGATCTATGGCGCAATCGGCATCGGCGACACCAAGACGAACAAATCCTTCCTGATCTTCTCCAGTTACGAAGAGGGCCGCAAGCAGAAGAAAGCGTTGCTGCGCAGCCGCTATAACGACCGCACGATTTACACGATGCTGACCGGTATCGACGACGGCAAGGGCAAGCTTATCTACGGCTATGCCCCGAAAACCGACAGCAACGATCCTGAACAGTATGCGGCTGTCATTTCCAAGCATACCGGCATGCCAACGACGACCAAGCTCTCCGACATGACGGACGCGCAACTCGAGAGCATGATGGATGCAATGGAAAAGCACGAAGGCTTCCACGGCAAGAAAGACACGCGCAAGGAAAAGATCGTCCCAGCCACCAATATCGTGGTCACCGATGGGGCGAAACCGAAGGCCGACCTGCCGGTCAAGGTCGAAATCGCAGGAAAAGCCCATGAGACCAAGACCGACAAGAGCGGCCGCGTTCCGACCATCGTTCATTTGACGCCTGGCGAGCAGGTGAAGGTTTTCCTTCAGGCGGTCGATGGACAATGGAAGAAAGCGCATGACTTCATCATGGCGCAGGAGTCAAAGACCCTGGCGCTGATCCATTCGCTCGACATCTTCTCGGCGACCACAGAAGTCAAGAAAGCGGAAACGAAGGCGCCTGCGGCCCCCGCCGCACGCATTCCGACCTTGTATGTGGTTCAACCAGGAGATACCGCGGGGCGCATTGCCAGGGATTTTGGAACGACTGTCGCCGAAATCAAGCGCGACAACCCGCACATCAAGGATATCGCGCGTATCTTCCCCGGCGATAAGCTGAACGTGCATGGCAAGGCCGCTGCCAAACAGGCAAAGGCAGGCGGCGCCACCAAGCCAGCTCCCCTGCCCCAAGCGCCCAAGAAGGCTGCCACGGCGCCAGCCCACCCCACGCCAAAGCCTCCTGCTCCGCCACCGGCCAAGAATCCGCCGCCCGCCAAGCAAGCACCAGCCAAACCGGCCGAGCCGGCGCGCAGCAAGGAAGGCAGCGGTGCACCATTGGCGTTGATTCCAGTGGACCAGAAGCGCGCGCCGTGGATGGCGGTCGCTATCGAAGAAGCGAAGAAGTGGGCCGGCAAGACCGAAGGCACGATTACCAAGACCAGCAATTACCACAAGCTGACGGGCGCAGGATTCCTGACTTCCCTGGAAGGCAAGGATAACGCCTGGTGCGCATCCTTCGTCAACTATTGCCTGACAAACGCCCAGCCGGCGTATACGAAATGGAAAAACTCGTTCCGCGCGCGAGCCGTTGCGCTGGATGCCACCTTCGTTGAGATCAAAGAGCCGGTCTACGGCGCAATCATGCTGCAGGGTACCCACCACGTGGCCTTTGTCTACGCTAAGGATGGCGACAGCTACGCCTGCCTTGGCGGAAACCAATCCGACCAGATTAACTTCACGCCATTCAAGAAAAGCCTGCGCTTCTTTGTTCCGCTCGCGTATTCGGAATTCGCAAAGAAGGAAATCAAGGACGGTAAAAGCCTGGTCAACCATTCCTGCGCTGACCTGAACAAAGCCTTTGGCATCTCACTTCACAAAAAAGACGGCGACGCGACTCGATAAACATGAAACGACTTGCCCATTCCTTCAGCTGTTCCGCTTGCTCTTTGCTTCTCTTTGCCTGCCATAGTGGCCAAGCCAGCGACCTCACAGCTACCACCATCCCGGCTGCCGAAGTCGGACAACTCCGGATCGCAAGCAACGGCAAGGTGGTTCTGGCGAAGAAAGTACACGATTCGCTGGGCGAACATGTACTTATGCTGACTGAAAAGTCGACCGCATCGCCAAACGGCCGCATTGAACATATTGAGTTGCTTGCCACCTACTACAACCAGTCCGCCGGCAAATGGACTCCTGAATGGACGGTAAAGGACGGCGTTGATTGTCCTGGCCTCGATAGCGCAGCTTCCTTCTTCACTGACGCAACCACTGTCACCGACCTCGATAAGGACGGCAAAGCGGAAGTTACGGTCGCCTACAAGACTTTCTGCGGCGGTGGAGTTGACCCTTCGGTCGTCAAAGTGATTCTGCGCCAGGGCAAGGATAAATTCGCGATCCGCGGCGAGTCACTGATCAAATTCAAAGGCCAGGAGCCGATGGGCGGTACGAACAAAGCCGACAAGGCGCTGCTCAATAGCGACAAGGCTGAATTCAAACGCCATATGGATAAAGTCTGGCAGCAGGTTTATGTTGAACGGAACGACGGCTGACAATCGACCATGAAGAATACCAGCCTCGTATCATTTGCACTCCTCGCAAGCTTCGCCACTGCCCCTGCGTCGGCCCAATCACCGGTTTCCGTGATAGCGGGGGAATACAATTTGACGTCATCAACGACAGCTCCGGTGAGCAACTGGGGCTTTAGCAAGGGCCACATCTCGATCAGGCAGCTGGACGACAAGCATGTAGTGATTTTGTTTGCCTGTGAATGGAAGCGTGAGCCGAAGGCAGCCTGCGACGACTACTATTTTGCCGAATCGCGGGACGGCAGTTTCTATTTGCAGGATATGAACACTGATTTCATCCGCATGTACTTCACTCCCGCATCGCGCACATTGACGATGATCAGGCGCGGGGCAGATGACAAGGCCAGCGTACGGCGCGACGTGTTCGAGTCTGTGAGCAGTGCATCGGAAGACGCCACGCTGGCTCGACGACTGAAGCGCGCAGAGAAAAGCTACGCCCATCCGGAAAACGTACGCGTATTCGGGCCTTATGCCAAGTGGAAGTACGAAAACAATCGAATTGAGATCCAGAATTAGAGCGCCCTGGGCCGGATTCTGGGTGCGCTATTGAACACTACACCTTGATGTAGATCTTGCGCTTGTCCAGCCAATAGCCCACCAGCCAACAGGCAAGCATGAACAGAAGCGCAAACGCCAGCGAGGCAGCTTTCGGGCTGCCGACCGGCGCGAGTGCGGCAGCCAACGGCGCATACGTGCCCGTCTTGTCCAGTACGATCACGGCGACTTGCGACAGCATGTAGATGAACAGCGTGTTCTTGCCGAATACTTCGAAGAAGTACGTCCAGCTCCGCGCGCCACGTAGTTCGATGATCCACGCCAGCGCGGACAGCGCGAGCAATGCGGTGCCGGTCGAGAGCAGCACGTAACTGCCTGTCCACAGTTTTTTATTGATCGGCAGCAGTGGAGCCCAGCACAGCGCCAGCACGGACAGCGCGATGCCTGCCACTGCCAGCACGCCTAGCGTACGCGATGTCGCTCCGTTCTGGCGCAGGTAGCGGCCAGCGAAGTAGCCTCCGATGACATTCACCGTGGCAGGGAAGGTGCCAAGCAATCCCTCAGGATCAAAGGGGATGCCCTCGCCTTTGTACAGGTGGCCAGCGCCAAACACCCAAAGGTCAATGGCACGGCCTGCGTTGCCTTCCAGGCTGTAGTCACCGAACAGCGCCATGACCAGCCAATGTCCGAGCAGCGCGACCACGCTGAATACCATTGCGCCGCGCTCACCCAGGTAATGTATTACCAGCGCTGCGATGCCGAAGCACAGCCCGATCCGCTGCAGCACGCCTGGCAGGCGTACTTCGCTTAAAGAACCGCCCAGCTTGGGCAAAAGGCATAGCAGCAGGCCGAGGGTAACGATGATCAAGCTACGCTTGGCGATCTTGACAAGCACGGCCCGGCCGCCCATGCCCTCATAGCGCGGCAGCGTGAACGCAAGCGCATTTCCCACCACGAACAGGAAACTCGGGAACACCCAGTCTGTCGGCGTGAAGCCGTGCCATGGAGCGTGCAGCAGCGGCGCATAGACATGGCTCCAGTCACCCGGCGTATTCACGACAATCATCAGCGCGACCGTCAGGCCGCGCAGTACGTCCAGCGATTGGTAACGGGCAGCGCCAGTCATCGTGCAGCCCCGCGCGAAAGTGCGGTCGCCGGCGCCAGGATGCGCCGATAGGCGCCCGCCGGCACATTCGCCATCGAGCTGCAGTTCGCCTCAGCTACCTTGGACGGCTTGCGGCAAGGCTGGTCGCGATCGAGCGACCAGTAATGGATGCCCGCCATGCCCATCTTGCGCACGGCAGCAGCGGTGGCGCGCGCATCGTCCAGGGTGTAGACGTTTTCAACGACATCGTTCACCCCAATCATGGGTGTCAGTTCAATTTGCGCGTATGGCACCTCATACTTTTGATGCACATTTTGCGCGGCCTGGATGGCAGATGCCCCCATATCGCAGCGGCCGCGCCGCACCACGCATGCCTTCCGGCTCGAGGGACCATAATCCATCACCATCAGGTTCAATACATAATCCTGCACGCCGTGTTTGCGCACTGCCGCCAGCACCTGCTCGCCCGTTTCGTTCAGGCTGCGCGCGCTGCCGTCGGAGGCGGCATGAGTGGCAATCGTGAAACTGAATCGCAACTGCGGATGCGCCCTCTGCGCCAGGGCGATGCGCGCCACCAGCGAATCGATCTGCGCGGCCGTCTGGCCATGTTCGATATCGAAATCAAAACCTATCAGCTGCGCCGATGCATAGCGCGATACGAACGCATCCATGCCCTCGTCGGTGGCGCAGGTGAAGACATTGCCCTGCCCTCCCGTCGAGACGATATATCCCACACCGGCACGCACGAAGCGCGGCACGTTGGCGGCAGCGACGGTGGCGCCATCGAGCTCGCCCCAGCGCTCTTCGCCGCATTCTCCGCGCGCAAAAGCCCAGGTCTGCACGCCCTGCGCCGGATCCCACGGCGACAGGTATTTATAGGAACTATGGACGACTGCCGGCGCCGCGGCTGCAGCAGTCGAGAAAGCGGCAAGGGCCGCCAGTAATACTTTACGCATTCGGACTCCGGATACAAAAAAAGGCAGGGCCCCGGAGGAACCCTGCCACAACACTCTCACATCGGGATCATTACATTTTGCCGCGCACGCCGAAGAAGATCTGCTTGCCGTTCTTGTAGAACGCGCGAGGCTGGTCACGGGAAGTCGCGTAGGACTTCAGGGTCGGATCGTTCAGGTCCTTGCCTTCCAGCGACAGCGTGATGTTTTCGGTCAGGTTGTAGTTCAAGGCAGCGGACAGGGTGCCTACGTCATCCTGGTAGATTGCGCTGTTGCGGTCCAGGCCATTCAGGAAAGCAGAACGGTGGCTGTAGTTGATCCGTGCGCTGAACTTGCTGGTCTCGTAGAACACGCCCAGGTTATAGGAGTTCTTCGAGGTGCCGATCATGTTGCAGTCACCCAGCTCTGCACATGCCGACTTCGGTGCAGCTGCGGTTTCCTTGCCGTCGGCGTAGGTGTAGTTTGCGTTCAGACCGAAGCCATTGCCCAGGTCCTGCACGTACTGCAGTTCCACGCCACGTACACGAGCCTTGGTGTTCACTGCGGAGCTCATGTTGTAAGTGGTGACCCTGCCAACCGACTGGTTGAAGAAGTCAGCCTTCGAGGAACCGAAGGTCACGTAGGAACCCATGTTCATGTTGTAGATGTTCATGCCCAGCAGGGACTTCGGCATGAAGTACCATTCCAGGCCCACATCGACGTTGTTCGACATGATCGGACGCAGGTTCGGGTTACCTCCGGAACCGGAGAAGGTCAGGTCGTTCAGGCTCAAAGCACCCAGCGAACCAAAGTCAGGACGAGCCAGAGTGCGGCTGGCGGCACCGCGCAGTTTCAGGTCCGGCGTCAGGTTGGTGTACAGGTTGATGCTTGGCAGGAAGTCGTTATAGGTGTTCGAGCTGTGGGTCGGATTCCAGACGTTGTTCGGCGAGCCGTTGTCCACGTCGATCTTGGTCTTCACGAAGCGCACGCCGACGTTACCGCCGAAGTTGCCGAACTCCAGGTCACCCATTACATATGCTGCGGTGGCTTTTTCCTTGATCAGGAATTCGCTCTGGTAGGCGTGGTTGGCGAAGCTGACATACTTGTCGCCCCAGGTCTTCATCGAATCGGCGTCAAAGGTCCATGCGTTGCTCAGCAGGTTAGGCAATGGGCTGTTCGGGAAGTTGGTCAGGCCGGTAGGACGGTTGGCCAGCAGCGCACCAGCTGGAGCAACGGTGCCGCCCAGCCAGGTCAGCGAACGCTCGTGGCTCGCGTTGCGTACGCCGAAATGCAGGGTCGGCACGCCGTTCCACTGGGTCTTGTACTGGCCGTCGATCTGGCCGTAGGTTTCCTTGTCCTTCGCGGTCACGTCGGAAGCCCAGCCGCCGAAGAAATCGGCGCCGGTGCGCGGATTGAAGGTGCCGGCGTTATCCACGGTCACGGTGGCTGGCGATTCCAGTCCGTGCGTGGTCATGCTGGCGCCGGAGTAAGCCAGCCAGGCTTCGTAACCGTAGTCGCGGGCGTAGCCGGTACCGCGGGTGGTACCAATCTGGCCTTTGAACTTCAGGTCCTGGGTCGGGCGGTAGTTGAAGTCGAAGTTGACGAACTTCGAATCGCTGTAAGAGCCAGGACGGGCGATGATGTCCTGCACCGATGGGCCCATCTTCGAGCAGTCCGCCACTGGGCAGGTGCTTGGCAGGGTAATCGAAGTGATGGTGTCGCCGGTGACGGTCCACTTGGAAGGAATCACGCCGCCCACGCCGGACCAGTTGTTGGTCAGCGCCTGGTATGGCGCGAACATGAAGTTGGCGTTGATGTTGTCCGCATCCAGGCGGGTGTAGAAGCCGTTGATGTCGAAGTCGAACTCTTTGTTGACCTTCACCTGCACGTCGATCATGCCGCCCTTGCGCTCACGTTCCTGGTTGAACATGGCGGTACCGGTCAGCAGCGAGATGTACTTGCCTTCCACTTCAGGGTTGGCGGCCACCCACTGCGGCGCATAGCCTGCGCTCAGCTTGTCCCACCACAGGAATTCCTGGCCGATACGGCGCAGGGTGCGTTTTTCGTCGAACACCTGAACCAGGACCCCGACGTTGTTCTGTTCATTCTTCCAGTTGCCCAGGGCGCTGAATTGCGCATCGGTCTTCTTCGAGCCTTCGCTGTACACACCGGTCACGGCGCCCATCAGGGTCAGCGGATCCTTGAAGCTCAGTGGCTTGCGGGTTTCGATGTCGACGTTGCCGGAGGCGCCACCTTCGATCAGGTTGGCCTGCGAAGACTTGTGCACGGTCACGCGGCCGATCAACTCCGATGGGAACATCGAGTAGCTGACGGAACGGCCGCCGTTGGTGATGTTGGAGATGTACCAGTCGCCGCTCGACACGGTGTGGCCGTTCAGGGTGGTCAGCGCCAGGTTGGATGGAGTGCCTTTCAGGCTGACGCGGTCATTCTCGCCGAAACCGCCTTCCGCACCACCGGCGGTGGCAACCGATACGCCTGGCACGCGCTGCAGCGAGTCGGCCACGCTCTTGTCGGGCATCTTGCCGACATCTTCAGCGGTAATCACTTCAACCAGCGAGTCGGCGTTGCGCTTCTGGTTGATGGATTGGGCCAGCGCGGCACGCACGCCGGTCACGATCACGACGTTCTGCTCGGCTGGAGCAGCCTCTTGTGCTTGCGCCATGCCAGTGGTGGCGATCAGGATGGCGACTGCAGTCGCGATCGGTGTCATATTGCGGTTCATTTACTCCCCCTAAGTATGGGCTGTCTCAAAGCCCGGTCTGTTGTTACCAGTTTCTAAAACCACGTTCAAACCAATTGGACGCCAATATACCCCGATTGAATACCAGATCACTACCAATTTTCATATTTTTTTCACATGTTGTACTGAAAAGACATACCACTTTGGCCAGTAAACCGCGCTGTTAGCGCTATCCCACGGGGAAGCGGCATACGAGTGGCTGCATACCTCTGGTCATAAGGTCTTTTTTTGGTATTATCAGCCGCACCACAAAGGGGAGACCAAATGGCATCGCTCGCGCAGATCATGCAAGACCTGGTGCAGACCAGTAGCCAGCCGCTGTACCAGCTTCTGCAACGCGCCTTGCGGGATGCGATCAACCAGCACCTGTTTGGTCCCGACGAAGCCCTGCCCGCCGAGCGCGTGCTGGCAGCCGACCTGAACATCTCCCGCATCACCGTGCGCAAGGCCATCGACGGCCTGGTGGAAGAAGGACTGCTGGTGCGGCGGCCCGGTTCCGGAAACTTCATCAACACCCGCATTGAAAAGAACTTCGCCAAGCTGACGTCCTTTTCGGAAGACATGCGTTCGCGCGGACGCACGCCGCGCAGCGTGTGGCTGAAGAAATCGGAAGGAACCGTGACGCCGGAGGAAGCCCTGCGCTTGCGGCTTAGCCCCGGCGCGCCGGTCTACCGCTATCACCGCATCCGCTTTGCGGACGAAGTGCCGATGTGCGTGGAATACGCGACCATCGTAGCCGACGCGCTGCCGTCGCTGGAGTCGGTGGACGTGTCGATGTATGAAGCGCTGGAGGCAGCCGGCCACCGGCCGGTGCGCGCGCTGCAGCGCCTGTCCGCCCTGCTGCTGACGGGCGAGCAGGCCAAGCTGCTGCAGGCCAAAGAAGGCGACGCCGGCCTGGCCGTCGAACGCCTTGGTTTCCTGCGCGACGGCCGCGCGGTGGAGTTCTGCCGCTCGATCTTCCGCGGCGACATGTACGACTTCGTCGCCGAACTCTCGACACCTTAGTCTTCCAGGTAGCCCTTGCGCAGCTTCTCGTCGACCAGCTTCTCCATCTCGCGCATCGCCCGTTCCGGCGTATCGAATTGCTTGAGCAACGACTGGCCGGTGCTGCCGATGCGGCCGTAGCTGACCGTCAGCTCATTGCCGCGCAGTGCGGCACGCCAGAACTTGCGCGAGGCGCCCTGCTCGAAATGCAGGCTGCGCACCAATTCCCCGGCCGCGCCGTCCGCTGCCGCTTCGGCGATTGGCGCCACTTCCGTTGCAATGGCAGGAGCCGGCTGCGCAACGGGCGGCAGCGGATCGACCATCTGGTCCAGCGCCCTGTCCTCGCCTGCCGCCAGCATGCCTTCGATCCGCTGCAGCACGGCATGTTCGGCCGGAGTGACATCGATGGCGCCGCGATCGCTGCTGTTCTTCAGGATACGCACGACGTAGTCGACATCCTGGCGCGTGATGCCCCTGCGGTCGACGGCGCGCGACGGGCGGTAGCCGCCGACATCGTCGGTGATGGCGAGGCGCAGCTGGTCGAGCGCCAGCACCCGCAGCTCCTCCGGCACGGGGGAGGAGATCTCCATGATGTGCAGCACGAGCTCGAGTTCCAGCGGCGAGTTGACCGCGCCGTCGGTGGTGAACATGCGGATGATCCAGGCGAGGTTGACGGCGTCCAGCGAGCCTTGCGGATAGGTATGGTGGACGATGAAATCGGCGAGTTGCTCGACGAAGAAGGCATTCCACTCGGGACACTTCTCCGGACAGGAACCATTGAGCGCCATTACGGCGACGATATCGTCGGCGGTCCGGATGCCTTCTGGAAAGACATGCCGTCGCAGCAGGCCGACGTCCGCGGCCGTCAATCGTGGCTTCCCGGCGACGACGCAGGCCGGAAAGGCGAGGCGGAATTCGCGCATCCTCCATCTCCAGGTTTCATCATGAAACCAGGATCGCTTCTATCTCTCACCGATTGACGGATCCTCAAGAAGCGACGTTAACCATGGGTGCAGGCCGTCAGGAGGATTTTAGCGATTTCGCACGCACGCGCTCGCGCCAGATGATGAAAAGGCCGGACGCGACAATGATAAAAATGCCGATCCATTTGGAAAGGTTCGGGAAATCGCCGAAGAGAGCATAGCCCAGCACTGTTGCCGAAATGATCTCGAAGTACTGGAATGGGGCAAGCAGCGAAAGCGGCGCGAGCCGGAAGGCCCTTACCACCAGCATATGGGCATATCCGGAAATTGAGCCGAGAACGAGCAGCAGCACGAGGCCGAGCGGCGAGGAGGGCAGCGACATCTCGAAATCCGGCGCCCCCAGGCCGCTCCCGATCAGCAGTGCGGCGGCCATGAAGAGCGAGCCGCCGATGCCGGCCATGGTCTGCATCGTGAGCGGCGAATCGGCTT
>JBCNOX010000006.1:0-28512 GCA_039593645.1 Pseudoduganella sp. | reverse complement strand
CTGCTGCTCCGGCACCGGAAGTTGTCACCTTCCCGGGGTCGCCTTATCGCCTGCACCAGCCCTTCCCTCCCGCCGGCGACCAGCCTACCGCCATTGATGGCTTGTGCGAGGGGATTGAAGACGGTTTGTCCTTCCAGACCCTGCTCGGGGTGACCGGTTCCGGCAAGACCTACACCATGGCCAACGTGATCGCCCGCATGGGTCGTCCGGCCATCGTATTCGCGCCGAACAAGACGCTGGCGGCGCAGCTGTATTCCGAATTCCGTGAGTTCTTCCCGGAGAACGCGGTCGAGTACTTTGTGTCGTACTACGATTACTACCAGCCGGAAGCCTACGTGCCGCAGCGCGACCTGTTCATCGAAAAGGACTCGTCGATCAATGAGCACATTGAGCAGATGCGCCTGTCTTGCACCAAGTCGCTGATGGAGCGGCGCGACGTGGTGATCGTGGCTACCGTGTCGGCCATCTACGGTATCGGTAACCCGAACGAATACCACCAGATGATCCTGACGCTGCGCGCCAAGGACCGCGTGTCCCAGCGCGACATCATCGCGCGCCTGATCCAGATGCAGTACACGCGCAACGAGATGGACTTTGGCCGAGGCACCTTCCGCGTGCGCGGCGATACGATCGACATCTTCCCGGCCGAACACGCCGACCTGGCAGTGCGCCTGGAGATGTTCGACGATGAGCTGGAATCGATCCAGCTGTTCGACCCGCTGACCGGCAAGGTCAAACAGAAGATCCCGCGCTTTACCGTCTATCCTGGCTCGCACTACGTGACGCCGCGCGCCACCGTGCTGCGCGCGATCGAGACTATCAAGGAAGAGCTGCGCGAACGCCTGGAGTTCTTCCGCCGCGAGAACAAGCTGATTGAAGAACAGCGCCTGGAACAGCGCACCCGTTTCGACCTGGAGATGATGGCGGAAGTGGGCTTCACCAAGGGCATCGAGAACTACTCGCGCCACCTGTCCGGCGCCAAGCCGGGCGAACCGCCGCCAACCCTGGTCGATTACCTGCCGCGCGATGCACTGATGTTCCTGGACGAATCACACGTGCTGATCGGCCAGCTCTCGGCCATGTACAACGGCGACCGTTCGCGCAAGACCAACCTGGTGGACTATGGCTTCCGCTTGCCGTCGGCGCTGGACAACCGCCCGCTGAAGTTCGAGGAATTCGAATCAAAGATGCGGCAGACCATTTTCGTTTCCGCCACCCCGGCTGAATACGAGAAGAAGAACGCCGGCGCCGTGGTCGAACAGGTGGTACGCCCAACCGGCCTGGTCGACCCGCAGGTGATCGTGCGCCCTGCCCGCACCCAGGTCGACGACCTGTTGGGCGAGATCAACGACCGCATCGAGAAGAACGAGCGCGTGCTGGTCACCACGCTGACCAAGCGCATGGCGGAGCAATTGACCGAGTACCTGGGCGACCATGGCATCAAGGTGCGCTACCTGCACAGCGATGTTGACACCGTGGAGCGCGTGGAAATCCTGCGTGACCTGCGCATCGGTACTTTCGACGTGCTGGTGGGGATTAACCTGCTGCGCGAGGGCCTGGACTTGCCGGAAGTGTCGCTGGTGGCGATCCTCGACGCTGACAAGGAAGGCTTCCTGCGTTCCGAGCGCTCACTGATCCAGACCATCGGCCGTGCGGCGCGTAACCTGAACGGTGTGGCGCTGCTCTACGCGGACACGATCACCGACTCGATGAAGCGTGCGATTGATGAAACCGAGCGCCGCCGGGCCAAGCAGATTGCCTACAACGAGAAGATGGGCATCGTGCCGCGCGGTGTGAAGAAGATCATCAAGGACATGATCGATGGCGTCTACAGCGCGGCGGCTCGCGAGCAGCTTGAGGTGGCCCAGGAGGCAGCGAAGTATGAGGCAATGAGCGAGAAGCAGATCAGCAAGGAAATCAAGCGGCTTGAGAAGCTCATGCTCGATCATGCGAAGAACCTGGAGTTCGAGAAGGCGGCGCAGGTGCGCGATCAGCTGCACCATCTGAAGGAGCAGTTGTTTGGGGCGCCAGGGGCTGATGCGCTTTAAAACCGGTAAACCAGGGTCTGACCCGCAGGGTCAGACCCTGTCTGCGCAGCGGCCTGGGGTTTCGGTTGTGCGCCTTTGATCTTCGTCGGAAATCAAAGGCCTTGAACCAGCCCCGCAGCCATGAGACCGTAGGGGGTCTGACCCTGCGGGTCAGACCCAGATTTACCGGTTTTAAGAAGGCTGCTTAACAATCCTCAAATAAGGCTTAGGCGCCTTCCACCCGCCCGGGAACAGGTTCTTGGCATCATCATCGCTGACCGAAGCAGCGATAATCACATCGTCCCCATGCTTCCAGTTCACCGGTGTCGCCACCTTATGCTTGGCGGTCAGCTGGATTGAATCGAGCACGCGCAGGATCTCATCGAAGTTGCGGCCGCTGGTCATCGGATAAGTCATCATCAGCTTGATCTTCTTGTCCGGGCCAATGATGAACACCGAACGCACGGTGGCATTGGTGGCAGCGGTACGGCCTTCCGACGTACCCGGTTCCTCGGCCGGCAGCATGTTGTACAGCTTTGCCACCTGCAGGTCCGTGTCGCCAATCATCGGATAGTTGACCTTGGCGCCCTGCGTCTCTTCAATATCGCTGGCCCACTTGCTGTGGTTCTCGACCGGGTCGATCGACAGGCCGATGATCTTGGTATTCCGCTTGGTGAACTCAGGCTCGATCTTGGCCATGTAGCCCAGCTCGGTGGTGCAAACCGGCGTGAAATCCTTCGGATGCGAGAACAGGACGGCCCACTGGTCGCCAATCCACTCATGGAAATCGATCGGGCCCTTGGTGGTCTGGGCCTTGAAATTTGGTGCAGTATCGTTGATGCGCAGGGACATGACAGCTCCTTTAATGATTGGCATGGCGGGATCATTATCGTGCCATGCCGTCATTATCAAAGCAACACGTTTTCAGCTCAGCAGGTCACCTAGCGCGGAGATGCCTTCTCCAATCAGGTCGACAACATCCAGTCCTGCTTCGATCCCGTCGACAACATCCAAGGCGTTGCCCGACTCCACTTGCGGCCGCGGTGGCGTCACCTGAGCCAGGCGCCTGCGTGCTTCTTCCATGCGTGCGTGCTCCGCATCGCGTTGCACAATGGTCTCCGGCGCCAGCCTGGCCTCCTCCGGCAAATTGGCGCCGCAATACAGGCAGCGCGCCACGCTGCGGTTCAGCACCCCACGGTTGCAGACGGCGCAACGGAATTTCGGTTCGATGTCTTTCATGCCGTTACTTTACGATCGTGTTCTAATTTCGGTCCTGCGCCAGCACCGCGCCGACCAGGTCGCCTTGCGACACCAGCGCCGAGCGCCCCTGCGCATCCAGCGCAAACAAGCCGCGGCCATTGCTGTAGACGATCGTGCCGTTCGGCGTCATATCAAACGAGCTCACATTACTCGCTACCACGGACTCGGCACCGCTGCGCGTGCGCCGCACCAGTTGCCACGACGACGGCACCAGCGAAGGAATGCCGCCAATGCTGGCCTCCTTGCGCAGCGCGCGCTCGGCATCGATGCGCTTGCCCTGCAAGACGATGTCCTTCATATCCGCCTGCATCGGCATGCCGCCCGCACCGGTCAGCGGCTTGCGCGAGTACATCAGCGAGAAGAAGTTCAGGTAATGAAACACCGCGCGCAGCAGGCGGAATGGAAAGAACAGCGTGTCGAGCACCACGTTCCCCGCGTTGTACTGTGGCGGCTCGTATGGCCGGCGAATGAAGAACAGCGCACCATCCGGCGCCACGCGCGGCGACAGGAAATCGTAGCGGGGGTCTTCCAGCACCGGCGTGACGCGGCCGGTCGCGGTATTCAATTCCTGCAGCGTCACATGCCCCGTCGCGGCCCAGCCGCCGTGCTGGTCACGCCCAATCGCCGCGGATTGGTAGATCACCGTCGACTCATCGCCCGGCACCGGTGTCGGCGCGGAGTCGATCGTGTCGCCGCCGGTGAGCTCGCGCAGCCCGTCGCCGTTACTGCGCATGGTCGCGATATGGCTAACGCCACCCCGCGCACGCAGCGTGCAAACGATCGTCTCGCCAGATGGCGACAGGCACAGGTCATCGAGTTGCAGTTGCTGCCGATGCAGCAGGCGTTCTTCATGTCCGCTGGCCATGTCATAAGAGAACAAACCGCCCATGCCGTGATCAGCCTGGAAGTACAGCAGCTTGCCTTCGCCGGTGAACAGCGCGGACGAGATCAGGAAGGGATCGGTGTGGCCGTCGAAATCGCGGTAATTGCCTTGGGCGGCGACGCCAAAGGCGGTGTCCTTTTTCCAGGCATTCTTTTCGCGGCTGCGTTCTGCGCGGTCCATCGCCTGCTGCGCGTAAGGACTGGAAATCTCCTGCACGGCGCCGTAACCGCCCTGCACAAACAGCTTGCCGTTGGACACCCAGCCGATTATCACTGGCGGCGCATTGCCGCCCATGGCTTGCGCCGGCGCCGGGCCTTGCGCACCGGCCGGCTGCACGTACTGGTTGGTCGACTTATAGAACAGCACGACCAGCAGCACAATGATTCCCAATATGATCAGGACATGCATGAATTACCTTCTCTGAGTAGCCGCCGCGCGGCAAATTCGAATAATTATATTGCCATCGATCAACAGAAAAAGTCACGAAAAATCACGTCAGCCATTGCAACCGCATGACTAGGTGGCGGCCTCGATCTCCCTTCGAACATAAGGACGCAAGTCGTCCGAGACGACCTGCAGCAAGGACGCGACAGTTTGATGTTGCTGGAGCCATGCAGAAAGCGAGCCTTGGACCATGGATGTCAAAATGTCGTCCAATCCCGCTATCTTTTGTCCATCGATATCGATCGGCCATAAGGAATCGACCCCGCCCTCCTTCAGCCCCGCCCTGGTCAAGCATGCAAACGACACGCGACTAAAATTCGATGGTGGAACATCGGGCATGGCCACCGTCCCATGCAGAAGTGGGGCCCATAGCACCACGTGAACCTGCAAGAAACACCCGAAGCCAACGACCGAAGGAAGAAGAATGGCGAATATCTCGCCGTTCTTCTTCCATAGGAATTCGCCGCTGTCGGAAGGCTGAAAACCGCTGCTTGACAGTTCGCGCGCGAACACGTCGACCGCCCTGCGTCCGGCCTGTTCGGCGAAGTCCGGCTCCTGCACCTGCCTGAGCCGGCTCGAAGAGTCAACTTTCGCAAACACCGGCAACGCCATGATTTCGAGCAGCGGGATGATTTCCTCCAGCGAAGCAAGGGCATCGATTTCGTCTGAGAACGCCCAATCGTAGGTATTTTGAAAAGGAGCGATCGGCGTCAACGCGAATTTCGCAGGAGCCGCTGAAATGCGCTCCCTGCTTTCACTGAAAAACAGCAGACTTTCCTCGCCCAATCGTTTATCCGTCTCGCTCAGACTGCAAACAACGTTGTATTGATCCTTGGATCTCGTTTTCGCATACAAGATGCTTTGCACAAGGCCACCGACGATCCGCACGAAAAACAGATCGTCGGCTGCAGCGTTAAAGCCATAAGTTCGCAATGCCGCTTCGGTTTTGGCGCGAGCCAATGCGCTGATCTTTTTCTTCATTTACCGCCGATCTTGATGGTCACTAGAATCAAATGAGCCCGCCCATGCGAATTACCGCGCCGAAATTCAGTCCAGCCCGCCTTCAGCCGACGTCGCGGTGCTTTCCCTGGGGGGGCGATGCTAAAGGCGGTGTCCCCTTTCACGCATTCTTTTCGCGTCTGCGCTCCGTGCGGTCCATCGCCTGCTGCGCAGCCGCGGCGCGTCGCCGCCCATGGCTTGCACTGGCGCCGGGACTGACGCCCCGACCGGCGGCACGACATCGCTTTGGCCGAATGGATGCCAACGCATCCATGAATGGGCATCGGTGAATCTCAAGTGCGAGGAATATTTCTTCCAGTAGCGGCTGGACCAGTCCGACAGTTTCCTCTTCAGTCAGCCGCGGCAGTCATCAAGGTCCCAACCGCTGTGATGCCGCTTGACCTCCAAGGCTGTCACGCGGCGAACTCAAATGTGGCAGTTTTAATCTTTCCGCCACCGATAAGCTCAAGATTCAATTCCCTGCGCTTGGCTTGCGCCAGTTGTTGCAGCTCTTCTGGTTTGGCGACAAAGTTGCGCAGCGAAATGAAGCGTCCAAGCCTTAATGCCCGCAAATCGAAGAGCGGGGAGAAATCATGCTTCTTGACCTGAGAGTCGAAAATGAACTCCTTCAGGTTGGGGAAATTGCGAAGGAATTCCAAATCTTCAAATTCGAACTTACCGTCGACATGCAGGACCTCAAGCTTTGAAAGCGAATTTATGGGCGCCAGTTCGCCGACTTTCGGGCACTTGGTAATTTGAATATGGCGCAGCTCCCGCAATTGGCTGATTGCGCTGATGTCGTTCAGGTTGCGTAGATGTGCAAGCGTCAAACTGCGCAAGGACTGCAAATGTTCGATGCCACGCAGATCGACCAAACCACCCTGGATCAGCGACAACGATGTGAGCTGCCTGGCCTGGGACAACGGTTCCAGATCTTTGGCTGCACAATGCCAGAATGCCAGGGATCGTAGCGCCGGACATTCAAGCAAAGCCGGCGAAAAGTACTCCTTCCATGATATCGCGCACTCCTCCAGCTCAGCGAACGCTGCGAAATCAAGTTTCTGTCCTTTGCTGGCCGGCTCAATCCCGTCCGCTATGCGCAGATACTTCAATGCCTTGAGATGGGCAAGGCTTTCCAGGTCGCATACGCCAACTCCTGAACTGATGGTCAAACGCGAGATCCTCCCCGCCAGGTCAGCGAAGCCGGACAAGTCGGGGAAATCGCCAGCGAATAGGCACAGCTCGTCAAACTCCAACGCGCGTATAGCCTGTTCGTTCGCTTCGTTCATGCCATCGTAGATAGCAAGCACCTGCCGGCCATCCCAGTCAAGGAAATGCGACTTTCTCATTATTTACACCAATCGACCTTTTGTAGCGCCTTGCGCAAGCCATCATTCTTCCTCAAATTCGCGTTGATCGCATCAACCAGATTGGCGGTGTTCACCCCTGGCCCGCGTTTGCCGCCGATGAGGTCGATCGCCCACTGTTCCGCTATCTTCATCGCATCCTTCATCTTCATCTTCTCACTCGCCTGTACTGCAAAGGAGAACAGCATATCCTGGGCAGCTTTGATCTTCTTGCCGACGTGCTCAGATATCCGGCGTTCGACCTTTACCGACTTGCCAGCGTATTTGCCCGGATTGGGGGACAGCACGTCATCCAGGAAATATACCCCTTCCACAATCGCGTTCGTGACTACTTCCTCCAGCACAAAGCAGCCGGCCTTGAACACCAGCCTCCTGGCTCCCATTGCCTGAATAATCTGCTGGTTGCGGTCCAAAATCCCACGGACCACTTCCGCGACACTCAACTCGCTCAAGCTAAACAGCCCGCTGGGATCCAGGTTCTCGACTGGATTGCCATCGGCATAGACATAACGACTCAGCGTGATCGGGCGCGTCGGATTGCCAGCATACTGGTCGGCAGATATGAAGCGTCCCACATTGCTGTCATACCAGCGTGCACGATTGTATTGCAATGAGATGTCAGCGTCGAAATATTCGCCGGAATAGCCATAGCCTTCCTGCTGATTCCCGCCATCGACACTGCCCCCGAAGGCATCATAGGTTTTGGCGGCAATTTCGCCACCTTGCTCATCGGTGACTACCTTGATGTTGCCGTGCCCGTCGCCGTGATAGAACCTCTGGCTGGTGTCATTAATCGAGCCCGCTAAATCTACGCCCCAGATATTGCGTGTAACGACCGCCTGCGTTCCCGCAACCTTTTTCTCGACGAGCGCTTGCGCATATGGCAGCGTCTCGTCGACCAGGTAGCTGATTCTTGCCAACTCCGCCCCACTGCCGTCGAACGAGCGCTTGCTTACCCGGTTGCCGGCCTCGTCATAAGTGAAAGCAGCTAACGGAAGTGCGGTCTCGGCCGACGCCCCAGCCTTGACAGCAATCAAGCGATTATCGCTGTTCCACAGGTAGTGGAGCAGCAAGCCGCCGATTGACTTGCTGAGCAAATTACCTTTGCTATCCCAGGTGTACTTGGTCACCACCGAGCTGCCCGTGGCGCTGACCGTCCGTTCCTCCAGCAGACGGTCGTTGACATCGTAGCTGTACGACGTGGTGATGACACCCGCCGGAACAATATCTGTCTTGGTCAGGCGGTTGCCAGCACGGTCATAGGTGAAATCGGTCGTGCGCACAGCTTCGCCATTGCGGCCAGAAATTGTCTCCTTTTCCAGCCTGCCGACCTGGTCGTATCCATAGGAATTGCTGCGGACTGGATTGAGCAGCACGCCATCGGCAACCGTACTGGCACTGTCAAACTCCTGGGCGCCAATCCTTTGCCCGGCATCGTTCAGCGTATACCTGACGCCGGTGACGACTTTGCCATCCGGCTTGCGATGCATGACCTGAACGAGACGTCCGTTCGGGTCATAGCTGCGGCCAATGATGACGCCGTTTGGCATCGTTGTACTGGCAAGGCGGCCATCGGCCATGTACGCATAAACCGTGGCGTTGCCGCCTGACGGAGTCAGCTTGATCAGCCTGCGCTCGCCATCGTACTCGTAGTCGACAGTACCTTCCCGGGTCGAACGCTGCGTAACGTTGCCGGCAGCATCGTAGGCGTAGCTGATATAACTGCCGTCCGGATTGGTTTGCTGGACCAGGCGATCCATCGTGTCGTAACGATAGTTCGTGGTGCCGTCTTGCAGGCCACCGGCGGCGCCGTTCGAGACGCTTACGCTGTCCAGGCGGCCATTCGCCGCATAGCTCTTGGCAATGCGTGTACCGTCAGGCCGAACGACCAGCTCTGGACGTCCGATTTTGTCGTAAGCGGTGATGGTTTCCTTACCGTCGAAGCCCACCACGCCGACCTGGTTCCCAGCAGCATCGTAGGAATACACTTCCTTCGCACCATTTGGCAGGATGCGCGCAACCGCACGGTTGCTAGCGTCGTACTCCCAGCGCGTAACGCGGCCTTCCGCATCGGTTTGCTTGACTTTGTTACCAGTACTATCGAACTCGTAACTGGTTTCCTGCCTGGTACTTGCGTTGGTCTGGACGACCGACACCAGACGCGAAAGGTTGTCGTAGGTGTAGGAGGTACGATTGCCGAGGAAGTCGACATCGGCAGCCTTGCTCCCGGTCGGATTCCACTCTTCGGTCGAGAATTTACCGGACGGCAAGGTCGTCTTGACCAGGCGATCCAGTGCATCGTACTCATAGCGTGTGATATTTCCCAACGGGTCTGTCATGCTGATACGATTGCCGTTGGCATCATACGTATAGCTCGTGCTCTGGCCGTTGCTGTCGGTCGATTTGACTACCCGGCCTGCGGCATCGTAGCTGTTGACGGTCCGGGAGCCCTTGGCGTCAACGTGGGCAACGATACGGCCAGCGGCATCGTATTCGATTGAAGTGCTGCTGCCATCCGGGAACGTGGTCTTATTGATGCGGCCTAGCGCATCGTAGGCAAAAGTGGTCGTCCGGCCAAGCTGGTCAGTATCGGAGGTCCGATTGCCTTCGGCGTCATAGGTCGACTTCTTGGCCGTGCCATCCGGGAAAACTGTCGTGGTCAGGTTTCCGCGCAGGTCGTAAGCAAAGCTGGTCCTCTGCCCACGCGCATCAACGTTTGCAATGACTCGGCCAGCCAGATCGTACTCAGTCTTGGTGATGTTGCCGAGCGCGTCCTTCTCTTCGATGCTGCGTCCTTCGCTATCGCGTTTGATAACAAAGCTTGCCGTCGTGGATACACTACTACCCGGCACGCTCCTACTCCAGCTGCGGCTGATTTCCTGGTTATTCGCATTGAAGGTATAGGTCGTGACGTTGCCGGCAGCATCGGTTTCCTTGATCCGATTTCCTTTGCTGTCGTATGCGTAGGTCGTCGACTTTCCTGCCACTGTCCAACTGGTGACGTTCCCGTTCGGCTCGGAACCGGCGTTAGTTGACCTGCCCAGCGGTTGGAATACCGATTGCCCCCGCTCGCCATACATATACGTGGTAACGTTGCCACGGGCGTCCGTACTGGACTGCAGGATGGTCGCCGTCCCGGAGTCGTACTCCCAGGTCTTGGTATTTCCGAGCGGATCCTTCTCGGTCAGTTGCTTACTGCTTTTCGGATCGAAAGTACGCGCAGTCGTCTCGCCCAACGCGTTAGTGACGCTGGTCTCGTTGCCAAGGCTGTCATAGCCGTAGGTGGTCTTGTTACCGAGCGCATCCGTCTTTTCAGTGATATTGCCTGCGTTATCATAGACATAGGTCGTCGCGAAGCCACGCCGGTCTTTCACCACTTGCTTGTTGCTGGCGACATCGTATACCTGTTCAACGGCCTTACCTTCGGCATCGTACACCGCAACCAGGCGCCCTTCCTCATCGTAGACATAACGCGCCGTCACGGCGCCCGTAGGATCTGTGTAGTCCAGCAGGCCATGGGCGCGGTTGTAGTTGAACCGGGAGGTAGCACCGGTACGGTTGGTCACGCTAACCAGGTCACCGCCTGCGCTGTACGCGTAGCGAATAGCCTGTCCGGACGGGTCAGTGACGGCGGTAATGCGGCCTTGCGCATCGCGCGTGAAGATTACAGATTCGCCACTGCTATGCAGGATGCCGTTGGCACCATAGGTAATGGTATTTCCATATGGGTCTTTCACCTGGGTGATACCCACCCCTTCCTTCAGGTAGTAGACGAACTTGTCCTGCGTCGTCAGCTTAAATTCCTTCGGGTTCCAGGTTTCAAGATTATCCATGTCAAACAGCTGACCGCCCTGCACCATAAGGTTCGGCACATTGATAATCTCAAGCCGGCTGTTGGTGCCGGCCAGCGGCAACAGGCTCATGTCCACCGGTGGGACTTGCATCAGCATGCAATCCTTGGCATTCGCCGCCACGAAACGTTCCACTCGCCCGTCTGGCAAGGTGACATTGATCTTGCGCTTCCCGGCTGGCACCAGGCAAAGCGTCAGGTCTGCAGGATGCGCCACCACATTCCACCCCAGTCCCAAAGCCATGTTCTTCTGCAGTTGAACACTCTGGTAATCGACGGTCCAGCCATACCCGAAATCGAGTTTATTGGCCTTCTTGCGGGTGTCGTAAGTACGGGTGACATTCAAGGGAATGCCCGTTACTTCAATACTCAGGTCGACAAAGCTGATGGAGAACTGGCCAATTTTCAGATCGCGGTAAACGTCGACGGTAATCATTTGCGTCTGCTGGCGGCCGTTGGCGTCGACGACATTCAATACGATCTCATAGATGCCATTTGCCAGCTGTGTCGGATCGAGCTTGCCCAGCACGCCGTTCGTGACAGCGCTGGTACCGCGCGCGATCTCGCTCCAGGCACTACCGCCTGCAGGACGCAGCAGCAGCTGGTAGTACGCCAGGTTGGTGGCCATGGCGGTACCTGTCACGTTGACCGGCGCCGTCACTTCAGCGTCGTCAAGCGGCGCGGTGATCTGCGCCACCGGCGTGGTGCTGTCAGCCGGATCGCGCACGCTGTAGGTGCCGACGCGGGTCGTCGTGCCGATGCTGTCCGTGATCTTGGCCGTGATCTGGTGTGCGCCGATGGCGGTGCCGGTCACAGTGGCGCGGCCTTCCACCGTCAGTGGCACGTCCTGGCCATCGATAGCCAGGCTGCGCGTGACGTTACCGCTGCCGCCGGTGCCCAGCACATCGATGGTTACCGTCTCGCCCAGGTTGATCACCTGCGGAGTAATCCTCAGGCTCGCGTCGAGCGGCACTTGGTTGCCAACGGTCAGCTGGTAACGCTGCTCGGCGTAGGCGCGGCCATTGTCGGCGCGTACGGTGACGTTCCACACGCCCGCCACCGGCTTGGCCCAGCTGATCACGCCATCGGCGGAAATCGCCATGCCGGTCGGCGCGTCGCGCAGCGTGAACACCAGCGCGGCGCCTTTCGGGTCGGTCGCCAGCACGGCGTAGTTGTACAGCTGGCTGGCGCCGCCGCTGATGACCGGGGCGCTGGTGATGACCGGGGCCCCGCTGACTGCGCCGGCGTCAAAGCCGCCGCTGGTGTCCAGTCCGGCGGCAATGGTGCCGGCCAGGATGTCGCAGGCACTGCTGCCCTGCCCCGCAGCCAGGCGCGCCAGGAACAGCCCACTGGCCACGTCGGCCTGGCCGGCGTAGAAGCTCCAGCGCGTGGTGCTGCCGGACTCGCCGAGCAGGCTGGCCAGCGTGTCGTTGACCGGTTGCGCGGCTTGCGCGGCCGGTGCTGCGGCGCCGGCGGCTTGCAGGGGGCTGGCCAAGGCCAGCCAGGTGGTGCCGTTCGGCAAGTACAAGGCGGAGGTAGCGTAGCCAGTCTCGCCGTGCAGGCGGTAGTTGCCGGCGCCGCTGGCATCTTCCATCGCCAGGCCGTGGCCGTTCCAGTTGCCGATATTGACCGGACCCTGGGCTAGCAGCACGCGGTTGCCCGCCGCCACGGTATTCCGGATGTCGGCGGCCGCATTGGCGGCGATATCCACTTGCGGCATGACGGCCGCCATGTTGGCGCCAGTTACGGCAAACACTTTGTTGCCGGCGCTGGCGGCTGCGTTCAGCGCTTTGACCGGCGATGCTGCCTGGCCCGGCGTTTGCACGCTGGTGAACAGCTTGGCCAGCACCAGGTGGGCATAGGCGGCGTTGCGCTCATTGGCCTGCTTGATGTAGGCCGACGGCGCCAGGCCGCCGCTGTTCTGCGCCACGGCGCCGTCCAGGCGATCGATGTCCAGCACCACGCCCGGGAAGCGCACCTTGTTGACAATGCCCATCACCATTTCAGGCTGGGCCTGGGCGACTGCGCGGCCGTAGGACGGCTGGCGCACGTCCACCACGCGCGCGGCGCGTTGGAAGACAGCAGCGTTGGCGTCCACCGTGGCGAAGTAGCCCAGCGCGGCGTGGTACAGCAGGTCGCCGCTGACCTCATCGCGCGCCAGGCTGGCGCCCTGCCCGCTGGCCAGCTTGGCCTGGGTGGCGTTCAGGCGCGCCTTGACGGCGGCCAGCTGTCCGGCCGACACGCCTTGCGTATCCACCGCCACGGCGTGATAGTCGCCGGCGTGCGCGCCGAACGAGGATTCGCTCCATTCGCCGTTGGATGGGTCGAAGCTGGCGATGCTGCCGGCCAGTTCGCTGCCCAGCACGAAGCTGCCGCCGCTGGCGACCAGTTCGCCGTCGGCGCGGATTTCCGCTTTCACGCGCACCAGGTAGCCCGGCACTTCGAGCGGCAATTCGCCCGGTTGGATCGGGCTGCCGTCCGCGTGCGGCTTTGGCATGTAGGATGCGAGCACGTCGGCATCGGCCTGGCTGGCCGGCACGAAGCTCAGCGTCAGGCGCTTGTTGGCCACCGACGCCAGGCTGCCGCTGTAGCTGACGGCAGGACTGTTGGCGGCCTGCTGCGCGGCGCCGGCAAACAGCTGCAGGCGGAACTGCCAGCGCAGGTTGTCGGGCAGCGCGTTGACAATGGCGCCTTGCGCCACTTTGCTGTAAGGCAGGCTGCCCAGCAGGATGCTGTAGTTGCGGGCGGCGATGCTGCGGTTGCCGAGCACGTCGCCGACCGTCAGGTCGGCGCCCTGCTGGCCCAGGTAATTGTTCAGGCGCGCCTTGTAATCGGCGTAGCCGGCCTGCAGGTTTTGCAGGTTGAGGTTCTGCGCATAGTCGGGCGTACAGAGCGCGCCCTGGCGCAGCTGGCTCAGCAAGCCCGTTTCGTTCAGGCTGACTGCGTTAGCCAGGTCCAGGCCCGGCTTGACGTCCATCTGCTTGAAGCTGGCGTCCAGCGGTACCCAGGCGCCTGGCGCCCTGTTGACGCCACCACGGCTGGGCGAGAAGTCGACAAAGGCTTCCACCCACACGTGTTCAAGCTGGATTGCCCCGGCCTGGCCAGCCTGGCTGACGGCGCGGTTGGGAATGCCGGCCTGCGACAGCAAGGCTTGCGCAGCGGCCGCATTGTCCACGCCCAGCCAGTTATTGATCTTCGCCAGCGGGACTTCGATGGTGCCGTACACATAGCGCGACGGAATGCCGGCGGCCCGGTTCAGCGCGATCAGCAGGCTGGCGGTGTCGGTGGCGTTGCCGCGGCGCGCCAGCAGCGCGGCGTCCGCATCCAGCGTGGCGCCGAAGCCTGGCGCGTACGCGACATTGTTGCGCACCCAGTTGTAGATAGCAACCGGGTTGTTGCCCAGTTGCGCCGCCAGCGCCCGCACGGCAGGCGATAGCACCACCTCGCCCTGCTCGGCCAGGTCGCCCGGCTGCATGGCATCGGGCAGGATAGCGTCCGGCAGCGCGATGCCGCTGAGCGAACCGGCTGCGGCCAGCAGCACGGAGCGTGGGAAGCGCTTCTCGTGCTGGCGCTCGGTCATGGCCACCGCCGGCGGCGCCTTTTTCTTCTTGCCCCAGGCATGGCCCTTGCCGTGCACGCCCTGCCCCGACAGGCTCGAATGCGCCTTCATCACGCGGGCCAGCTCGTTCAGCGCAGTCTGCACGCTGCCCTTGCCAGCGGCGGCCGCATCGAGGGCTGCCATCGCCGCTTTCAGCTCCGCATTGCGGGCGCCAAACTCCTGCATCGCGGCCTGGTGGCGCGCCAGGATTTCGCCGCTGGCCAGCCCGGCAGCGCGCAGGTGCGCTTCGGTGGCAGCGAAGGACTGCGCCATCACCGCCTCTTCCTGCTTCAGCCGGACATACTGTGCACGCAGCGCATTGACCTGCGCCAGCGCATCGGCGCCGCGCCCCGCTGCCAGGTCGGCATCGGATTGACTGGCCATCGCTTCCAGTTGCGACAGCGCGAAACCGTAGGCCTGGGTCGGCGCAGCCGCCCTGGCGGCGCCCGCGCTGCCGGCGGCATGGCGCTGCCACCCCTTGCCGGTCGGGATGCCGTTGGCATCTACGCCGTGCAGGCTGGCGCCCGTTGCGCCGGCCAGCGGCTGCAGGGTGAAGGGAGCTGGGGTCTGAGCAAATGCGACTAGCGGCGCCACCGTGCTGCTGGCAAAGGTGGCCAGCAGGGTGGAAGCAATGATGCGTTGCATGGTGCTGTTACGGAACATGGTCTTTTCCTGGCTATCTTCGTTCGTGTTTTCTTAGTGCTGCGGCTGCAGGCGGCTCCAGCGCCATTCGGCTTCGCGCAGGATGCAATCGATCTGCTGGCGGATCGCTGCCGTATCGTTCGGCAGCGCCAGCAGGTTGTCGGTCGCCGCCAGCAGCGAGGCGATGGCCGCCGCGTAGCCGGCCTGGGTCCCGGCGCCGAAGTAGCCCATGCCGGCGCGCAGCGCGTTGGCGGCGTTGTCGCGCGGCTTGCGGTACTTCGGATGCGTCACCGCCAGCTTGTCGATTGCGCTCAGCGCCGCCGTACCGTACTGGCTGGCGCTGTTGACGGTCACGCCGCGCTGCAGCTTGTCGCCGTATTGCAGCGCCGTGCCCTTGTCGATCCAGCTGACGGTGGTCTCGAGCACGTCCTGGCCTGCCGCAGCCGGCGCCATCACTTGCAGCTCCAGGCTGCTGCTCTGGCCGGCCGACAGCGACAGCCGCCAGCGCACGGTGTTGCTGGCCTGGTCGAACACGGCTTCCGGCGTGGCCGACTGGTAACTGGCGCCTGCCGGCAGCTGCACCGTCACTTCCAGCTCCACTGCCTCGGACTGGTTGGTGATGGTGGTGCGCAGCGGCACCAGGGCGCCGCCCATCGGCACTTCGGCCGCCTGCGGCAGCACCGCTGCCAGCGCCGAGCGCAGCACCGGCAGCCAGCCCGTTTCGCGCGCCAGGCTGCTGGCCAGGTCGAAGCCGAACAGCATCGAGTGGCCATTGCCGTAGGCGTTGCTGAACACCGCCGGGCCGTCCGCTTGCGGCATGCTGCCTTCAAACACTGCCTGCGGCGTGCTGCCGTCGGCAATCGGCTTGATGGCGCGGCCGACCGAGCGCAGGCGCTGCGCGTCGAACAATGGACCGTTGAAGCGCACCGGCAGGTCGGTCTCGCCGATCTTGCCGCGGTACAGGATGCCGGTCACGGCGTCGAATACCTTGTTGCGGTTGTCATGCACGCCATCCACGATCAAGCCTTCGCCGCCGTTGATGCGTTCGCGCAGTTCGGCCACCTGCTGGGCGCTCATCTTGTCCTCCTTGCCCGAGATCCAGTAGGTGTTGAACAGGCCGCTGCGCAGCTTGGCCTGGAAGGCTTCAGGGCTGGTCACCACCAGGTGCGGCACTTCCAGCTCGGTCAGCGCGGCGTCGATGGCCTGCAGGCGTTCGGTCACGCAGACCGGCGGCTTGCCATCGCTGCCCGGGGCGTCGTTCTCCTCGTCGTTGCAGGAAACCAGGGCCAGTACGCGGTTGCCCGCCAGCAGGCGCTGCTCGATGCCCAGCTTGACGTCAGGCTTGGACTTGGGCAGCAGCTGGAAGGCATCCTGTGCCAGCGTCAGCTGCTTGCCGCCCACCGTGGCGCCCAGCTTGGCCACGTAGTTGCGGCCTGCTTCGCCGTCGGCCAGCCAGTTGCCGGCGCCGTTATAGATGCCGCCGGCTGGCAGGCTGGTGCTGTAAGGGAATTCCGCACGCACTTGCTGCGCTACCGGGTCGAGCAGGCTGACGGTCAATGGCAGGTTGTCCAGCGCGCTGTTGCCGTTGTTGACCACCTGGAAGGTGAAGGCCAGGCTGTCGCCAATTGGCACCATCTTCGGCATGGCGGTAATGCTGCCGCCCAGGCCATAGCCGGTTTCCGCGCTGGAGCTGACCGCGTAGGCCGCGCTGCGGCTATCGAGTACGCGGCCCGCGCTGTCGCGCAGCTGCTGCTCGACGCGGTAAGTACCCGGCTGCGCATTGACCATGCGGAACGGCGAGGCGAAGTCCAGCTTGGCGCCCGGCGCCAGCTGCACGATCGCATGCGCCTTGCCGAAGACCTGGGCATTGGACTGGTCGTAGACCTGGATCGCCAGCGTCAGGTTGTCCAGCGTCACGTTGGCCGACTGGCCGAGCACGCGCGAGCTAATCGCCACGCGGTCGGTCGGGGCGTAGTTCTGCTTGTCCAGCGCCAGGGTGGTGGCGGCGGCGGCCTGCGACAGGTCGGCCAGCACGCGGAAGTCCACCTTGGCGCTGGCCACCGCCTGGCCGTTTTCGCTCAGCACGGCGCGCGCCGTGTACACGCCCGGCTGCAACTGGCCGGCAGCGTAGGCGCCGTTGACTTGCAGCGAACCGCCGGCCGGGATGCCGACTGCCTGCTGCGTCACCGTATTGACCAGTTCACCGCGCGCGTCATAGACATCGACACGCAGGTCGCCGTTGGCGACTTCGGTATTGGCATTGCCCAGCGACGTGGTGACCAGGGCGCTCTCTCCTGCCAGATACTCGGGCTTGTCGGTGGTGGCGCCGATATTGACCACGTTGGCCGCGCGCACCATCGGCACCTTCAGCGGCACGCTCACGTCGCCTGCGGCGAAGGTGTTCTGGAAGCTGATGAAGCCCGAATCGAGGGTCGAGCGCACTTCGCCCAGCTGCATGCCGGCCTGGTTGGCGCCGAAGCACACCTGCGCGCCCTGCGCCGTCACATCGCGCAGGTTCCAGACGTACTCGGTACGGCCGTCAGCCAGCGGCACCACCGCGCTTGGCGGCTTGCTGGCGCCGGTCAGCTGCTGGCCTGGCTTGGCCAGCAGGTGGGCTTGCACGCCGATGGCGCCGCAGGTCACTGGCACTTGCCAGATCGACTGGTCATTGTCGTTCCACATCAGGATGCGGTTGTTGAAGCGGTCGAATGCCAGGTAATCGATGTCGGCCAGGTTCGGCGCAATGGTGCGGGTATCGAACAGGCGCGCAATCTGGCCGGTGCGCGGCACCACCTGGGCCAGCGAGTACTCCTCGCCGCTCTGGCCGATGCGCGACCACTGGTATGGCGCGATATAGAAGTTGTCGGCGCAGTCGGCCGCGATATTCGGGTAGCCGTCGCCTTCGAAGTATGGGTGGTCGGTGCCGTCGGCCTTGCTGAAGATCGCCACCGAACTGCCGTCCGGCTTGACCATCGAGACCGAATGGTTCTCGTTCTGCACGTAGACATTGTCGCGGCCGTCGACCGCGATGCCGCGCGGGCTCGGGAAGCCGCTGGTGGCCACGGTCGACACCACGCCCTGCTGGGTGACCTTGAGCAGCTTGCCCACGGTACCAACCAGCACTTCATCGCGGCTGTTGACCTGCACCCCGGCGGCGTTGTTGACGCCCAGGTCGGCCACGACCGTCTTCGCGCCGGCGCGGGTAATGCGCAGCACTTCATAGCGGCCGGTGCTGCTGTTGCGCGAAGCGACGTAGAAATTCTCCTGCGAGTCGCTGGCCAGGCCGAACGCCAGGTTCATGCCGCTGGCGATCACGGTGCTGCCGCCCGAGGCGTCGGTTCGGTACAGCTGGCTGGAGTCGGTCACGTACAGCTTGCCGGCGCGGTCGCTGGCCATACCGCGCGGGGTCAGGCTCTTGCTGACGGTACGCACCTGGCCCAGCTCGACGCGCGAAATGGTGGTGTAGTCGGCGCCTTTCAGGTCCAGGCACATTTGCAGCACGCTGTCGCCCGGCGGCAGTTCGCTGCGCGCGGCAGTGAGCTGGCTCTGGGCGTTCGGGCCCACGTGCAGGAAGTTCTGCATGGTGCCGTCGATGCCGCTGCGGCTCATCTCGATGCGGAAGTCGCCACCGTAGGGCGGCACCCAGGTGCCGAAGTTGAGCTTCTGGTAGCTGCCGTCGATGCCCAGCTCCGCCATCGGCACTACCGATTCAAATACCACGCTGCCCACGGCGGGCGGCTGCACCGGCGCGCTCTGGTTCATCGCATACAGCACGCCGCGCGAGCTGTCGTCCTGCGCGACCAGGTAAGACTGGCTGTCGCTGGCCACGGCCACGCCGTTCAGCTGCCAGCGGTTGACCAGGTTGTTGACCAGCAGATCGGAAGCGACGCCATCCGTGCCGATGCGCACCACGGTGCCGCTGCTGCCCACGGCCAGCATGCTGCCGTCCGGCGCCAGGTCGAAGGCCAGCATGCCGGCCGGCACATTGGCCAGGTGGTCGACTTTGCCGTTCTGGTAGCTGACGATGGTGTTGTTGTTAATGTTCAGCATCAGGGTGGCGCCGCCGGCCGTCTGGCGCAGGGCGACCGGATTGGCCAGGCCCGAAGCGAATACCTCGGACGTCCAGCCCGACTGCAGGCCGCGCAGCCGGTTCAACTGGCTGTTGCTGCGGTTCAGGGCCAGCACGCTGTCGCCCTCGGCCAGCATGCCGTTGAAGCCGCCGATGCCGGACAGGTTGCTGACGATGCCGCCGGTGCTGACGCGGTCCACGCCGTTGGTGCGGCTGACGAACAGTTCGCCGGCCGCGTTGAAGGCCAGGCCGACCGGAGAGCTCATGCGCGCGAAGATGCTGCCTGCCGGGCCGCTGGCCGGCGTAAAGCGCGACACCATATTGTTGGCATTGCTTGCCACGTACAGCTTGCCGCTGGCGTCGAAGGCCAGGCCTTGCGGCGCCCGCAGGCCGGCAAAGTCCAGCTCCACGGTCCTGCTTGGGGACAGCACGACAACGCGGCCATCGTCCCAGTAGGAGAAGGCCAGGCCGCCATCGGCGCGCACAGCCAGGCCGCCCAGCGCGTAGCCGCCGGCATTGTGGTACTGCTGGTACACCTGGGCGCCGCCGACATACTTGTTGATGCTGGTGCTGGAAGCCGTGCCGTAAGTGGCGCCGTTGGCATGGGCCAGGTAGCGCGCCGCGAACTTGCCCTTGTAGCTCGGGTAAGCCTCGTCGGCATACCACATGAAGCGCTCCGCATTGTCGACGAATCGCATCTCGGTGCCGCTGAATACGATCGAAGTCGGGTTTTCGAAGCCGTGCAGGCGCGCGGTTTCCTCGCCGGCCATGCTGTGCGCGGTCAGCGTGTACAGCGAATCGTCCACCAGCCACAGCTGGTTGGACGGGCTGACGGCGCCAAAGGCGATGCCGGCGTTCGAGCTGTAAGTGCCGCGCGCCATCAGCAGCGTGCTGGCGCCGGTGATGGTATTGACGCGGTAGGTCTTGTCGTAGTTGAAGACCACGATCTCGTTCTCGCCGCCCGCGGTCCAGTTGTACACGTGCGGCAGGGAGAAGCTGATTGGGGTCAGCGCGCCCTCCGGCGATACGCGGTAGAAGCCGCCGCCGGTGCGCAGCACCAGGTTGCCCGCGGTGTCGGCCTGCAGGTCGCTCATGCTGGCGGTGTACGGGTAGTTTGCCAGCGTCACCAGTTCACGCAGTGTGCCGGAGGTGTCGAGCTTGTGGATCTTGCGGTTGGAATAGTCGTTCAGGTAGATATTCCCGGCCGCATCGAGTGCTACCGAATACGGGGTGAACGGCAGGCCGCTGCGCACGGTCGTCACGGCGCCGGCCGAGTCGATGCGCACCAGCGTGGTGCCGCTCAGCGCCAGCACCGACCCCGGCGTGATGTCGGGCGTCCAGTTGCTGTAATTGAAGCTGCGGTTCCAGTACTTGTATTCGCCCCCCGCATAGCGCACCATGCTGCCCGAGTTGCGGATGTAGATATCGCCATTGGCTGCCGCGCGCACCTGGTACGGACGCACCAGCAGGCTCTCGGTGACGCCCAGCTTGCTGCCATCCGGCGCAAACCGGCTGATGCGGTTGGCGCCGTATTCGGTCACGTGCACGTTGCCGGCGCCGTCCAGCGCGATGCCGACCGGGCCATTGAGGCCGGTGGCGAAGCTGCTCTTTACGCCATTGCTGATGCGGGTCACCTTGCCGTTGCCGTATTCGGTCACCAGGTAGTCGCCGTTCGGCAGGACTGCCAGCGTGTGCGGCGCCGACATGCCGCTGGCGACGAAACTGACATTGTTCTGCGCGTCCTTGCGGCGCAGCGTGCCGTCGCCGCTGTTCAGCAGCAGCAGGTCGCCGTTCAGGTCATAAGCCATGCCGCGCGGCTGGTAGCCGAAGCCCCTCGCAAACAGGGCGACCGTGCCGTTCGGCTGGACGGTATGGATCGCGTCGTTATTGGTGTCGCTGACGTACAGCGTGCCGCCGCCGTCGAAGGCCAGCCCGTAAGGCGTGCCCAGGCCCGTGGCATACACGCTGACCTCCCCGCCCGGCGTGACCTTGGCCACGCGCGACAGGTCGGCTTCGGCCACGTAGAAGTTGCCGGCCGCATCGCGCGCGATGCCTTGCGGGTTGCGCAGGTTGCGCACGAACGGCGAGATCGTGCCGTCGCTGGCCGCGACCTTCACCAGCGTGCCGTCGCTGCTGTTGCTGACCACGTAGTTGCCCGCGTCGTCCTTGACCATGGCTACCGGGCCCGAGAAGCCGTTGCGTGCCAGGATGGTTTCCTGGCCATTGTCGGCGCGCAGCACCAGGCGGCTCTCGCCGTTGTAGCGGCCCGCCAGCAGCAGGCCCTCGGCGGTGGAGGCCATCGCAGCAATGTCATTGATCTGCGTGGTGTCGAAGCGCGTCGATACGCCTTGCGGCGACAGGCGGTGCAGCACGGCGTTGTAGCCGACCCAGATATTTCCAGCCGCATCCATCGCTGTATCAGCGTAGGTGAAGCCGGATGGCAGTTGGCCCAGTACGGTCTGGGTGCCATCGGTATCGAGGCGCAGCACCTTGCCGTCGACATAGTTGACGGTGTACATCCAGCCCGCCGGCGCCAGCTTCAGCTTGCGTGCCCGCAGCAGCGGCGCACCGCTGGCCAGGGTGCGCACGCTGGCTTCGGTCTGGCCGTTGACGGGCTCCTGCGCCGCCAGCGTGACCTTCAGCTGCATGTCGCCGGCCGCCAGCACTTCGTTGCCGTTATTGACCACGTCGCCGGTGAAGGTGACCACGGTTTTGGCGCCCGCCTGCGCCAGCGGCGGGTCGGCCAGCACGCCGCCGGCCAGGCGCGGCGCGGCGATCACTTCGAAAGCGCTGTCCGCTTCCGCCACCACGCGGCCCGATTCGTCGAAGGCGCGCGCCTTGATGGCGTAGCTGCCGGCCGGCAGGCGCAGCGTATTCCATTCCAGCATCAGCTCCAGCGTGCTGTTGGCGCCCAGCGCCAGCGGTCGGTTATCCGGCTCCTGGCCGCGCCAGCTCACGCCAGGGTTACCCAGGTAGGTGTGAACGATATTGCCTTCCTTGTTGATCACCTGCGCCGTCATCAGGATGGTTGCGCCCTGGGCGGCGTTGTTGGCCAGCAGGACCTCCAGCGGAATCAGGCCGGTTGCGAAATAGCTGTGCTGCGGCGTAGCGACCTTGATGAAGCTGATGTCGGCCGCGCTGCTGTCGCGCTTTTGCAGCTTGATGTCGACCGTTGCATTGCCCGGCTGCGGCAACGCCACGTTCAGCACTTGCGAGAAGTAGTCCGCCGCGCCGACATTGAGAGCAAAGCCGGTGCCGGTGATGCCGGTGATCAGGTACTTGCCTGCCGCATCGGTGAGCACCGGCGTGCCCTGCCCCTGCACCGCCACGGTGGCGCCGGCCACTGCCGCGCCGGTGGCGCCATCGGTCACCACGCCACTCAGGGTGGAGGAGGTCGGCATCGCCGACAGTGCGATGTCGCCGATCGTGTTCGGGCCCGCCACCGCCATGCCGCTGCCGCTGACCGGCTGGTAGCCCGGCGCACTGACGGCAATGGTGATGGCGCCCGGCGTCACATTGGACACGCTGAAGGCGCCGCCGGTAGTGGTAGTCACCGTCTTGCCGGCCATTTGTACCGTGGCGCCGACGATGCCGGCCTTGCTGGCGGCATTGACCACCTTGCCGCTGATGGTAGCGCTGGTCGGCTCCGGCTTGTAGCTTGGGGTCAGGCCGGGCGAGAAGGTGTAGCTGGTATTGGCCACCACATCCAGGTTAACAGTAACCGTCCGGTAGTTCGGCGCCGTGACGGTAACCGTCAGCGGTCCCGGGCTCAGATTGGTGATGGTGAAGGCGCCGCTGGCGTTGGTGGTCGCCGAGGCAGTGCCCGCCGCCACCACGGCGCCGGCCAGCGCTTGGCCGCTGTCGTTGCGCACGATGCCGGACAGGGTCGCGCTCAGCGAAGCCGGCGCCAGCGCCACAGTGCCGACGCTCAGGCTCTGGCCGGCACCGACATTCAGGCTGACGTCGCGGCTGGCGTAGCCCAGGCGGGCAAAGCGTAGCGTCAGGCTGCCGGCGGCAATGCCGGACAAGGTGAAATTACCATTGGCATCGCTGCCGGTGGCCGCATCGCCGCCCGCCACCACTTGCACGCTGGCGCCGGCCAGCGGCAAGCCGCTGGCGGCATCGGCAACCAGGCCGCGCACCGAAGCGCTGCCGTTGCTTGCCGGCGGGTGGTTGACCAGGTACAGCGCGCGCAAGGCGACCGCAGTCAGGTAAGGATCGTCATTCCAGCTGCCGTTGGCCAGCTGGGTCGCCAGCAGCGCATCGGACGCCGGTTTCAGGATGGCCTGGTCGGCGGTCTGGGTCGCCAGCACCCACAGCGCCAGCGCATTGTCGAATGGGTTGCCGAAATTGCCGGCTCCATTGCGCTGTGCCAGCAGCCAGTTCAGCGACTGCGCGCTGAAGGAACCCGCGCCTTGCTGGCTGGACCAGGCGGCCGAAGCCAGCATGGCTTTCAGCGTCGCGTACATGCTGGCCTGGCGATTGACCGCAAACGAACCGTCGGCCATGTGGTTGGCATCGAGGAAGGCCAGCGCGCGCGTCACAGCAGCCGCATCGGGCTGGGCACCGCCGGCGCGTTGCGCCAGCAGCATCCACGAGGTGTCGGCAATGTTCGAAGCGTAGCCGCCGTCACCGCCATAGCCGCCGTCACCGTTCTGGCGCTTCTGCAGTTCTTCGATCAGGGCCGGCTGTGCCACGCCGCCGTAACCCAGGGCCCAGGCGCGTCGCGCCATGTATTCCGTGCTGAGGTCCTGCTCGGCCGTAAGGGACTGGCGCAAAGGCGCCTGGCTCGCCGCTGGCGCTCCCAGCAGCTTGAGCGTGTACAGCGTTTCACTGCGCGCCTGCAGCGGCGTGGCGATCGACGCCGGCTCCCCGCTCAGCGTTCCGTCAGGCTGTACCTGGGCTTGCAGCCAGCCCAGGCCACGGCTCAAGGGGGTGTCCTGCGCGCCGGCGGAGGCACTGAACAGCATGAGTTGGAGGAGCAAAGCAAACGACAGGAGGCCGCTGGCGGCCGTGCGGACGAGTTTCACGTTCATTCCCTGGCTAGTAAGGTTTTGATGCCTTTTGGCAATTGTCGCCGGCTAGCTTAGCAGAATGTCTTTTGTGATAATTTTTTAAAAAGATAAATTTGTATGCTTCCCAGCACCATCAATTAATGGTAAGGCAGGGTTTCCCGTAGGGAAGCGGAGGGCTTACTACATTGATAACTATCACTTTGATAGTGTTGCGAGAACGCTAATCATACAGGCTCGGCGAGCCGCCGCCCGCGCGCAACACGGTCGACGGGCTGCTTCCCGCCGCTGCCCGCACCACCACATCGGTTTCCCCGCCATCGGGCTGCCCGGGACGCGCCAGTTCATAGGCAATGGTGGCGTCGTCCAGCCACAAGATCTGGTCATCGACGCTGCGCGACTCCTGCATTACCCATTCGCGCCCGCTGGCAGGTTCGTAAATCGCCGGCAGCCAGCCGCCATCGGGCTTGCGTCGCTTGAAGGCGATGCGCTTGCCGTCCGGCGAAAACGAGGGGCATTCCATTTCCTTGCGCAGCAGGACCAGGGTTTTCGCGGCCAGGTCGCCCTGCGCCAGGAACACCGCCCCGCCCGCGCCCACCGTGGCCACGAAACGGCCCTGCGCCTTCGGGTCGAAGCTGACGCCCCACACATTGAAGCGGCGCGCCGGCATCTGCAGCGTATCGCTCTCCACCACCCGGAACGTGGACAGATCGGCCAGCAGGCGCTTGCGTGCTACGTCGATCACGTAAGTGCGCGTAGTGAAATCGGTCCCGGTGTAAGTATGGCCGCCGGAAAAGCCGGTGAATGCCGCCAGCGCGCCGTTCGGCGCCACGCGCACCCTGCTGGCCAGCAGCACGTTCGGGAAGGACAGCGTTTGCGCCACCTGCCCTGCCTTGTCCGCCAAATCCAGCTTCAGGCCCTGCCCCGGCACGGCACGCAGGCAGGCCAGCACTCCGGCGCTGTAATGCATGCGCTCGCAGCGCAAGCTTAGCTGGCCCTGCACCTGCCCGCCGGGCAGCTTCAGCACGTCGACGCGGCCAGCCTCGGCGCCTAGGGTGTGCCGTGTCAGCAGCGTGGCAGCGCAGGCAGGGGCGATGCAAAGGGACAGGCAGGAAAGTGCGGCAAGCAGCGTGGACTTCATGGCGTTTCGGGCAGCAGTTGGGCAGGCGCCCCGGCAAGGCGCAGCGGATTGAACAGGGCAAACAAGGCGAGCGCGCAAAGCAGGCCCGCGCCGTACACAAGGACGGCGCCGCTCACGTCGTAGCGGTCCCACAGGACCCCGAACAGCATCGACGAAGCCAACTTGGCGGCAGCGATGCCGGCCGCGAACAAGGCCAGGCTCATGCCGCGTGCCGCCGGCGGCACGGCTGCCGCAACCGCTGCCATCAGCACGCCATCGGTCGCGGCGACATAACAGCCGAGCAGCAGCACCAGCACGCCGGCTTGCCACACCGGCGGCGCAGCACCCGCCGCGCCCCACAGCAAGCCATACAAAGGCAATAGGACGAGGTGGGCACCGAGGAAAACGCGCAGCCTGCCGGCGCGGTCAGCCAGCCAGCCGACCGGCGCTGCCAGCACAAGGAAGGCCGCTGCAGTGCCGACCGGCAGTAAAGGCTGCATGAAAGGCTCCAGCGCGAAGCTTTGCTGCATCTGCGCGTAGATCATGCCTTCGCTGACGGTGAACAGCGAAAGCAGCATGGCGGCGGCCAGCAGCTTGCGGCACGCCGGCGGCAGGCAACGCTGCCAGTGTGCACGCAACGACAGGCGTTCCGGCCAAGCTGCAGCACCCGTGTGCTGCGCGCCGGCGCCGGGCGCCGGTGCGTTGGCCGGCACCAGGCGGCCGAAGATGGCGATGCCGGCAACGGCAAAGGCCAGCGCAACCAGGAACAGCAAGGTGTACTGCTGCGGCGCCAGCCAAAGCAGGCCGGCGGCCAGCAGTGGTCCTGCCAGCGCCCCCGCTCCATCCATCGCGCGGTGCGTGCCGAACGCCAGTCCCAGTTGCTGCGGCGGCACGCTGGCAGCCAGGATGGTGTCGCGCGGCGCGGCGCGCAGGCCTTTGCCAAGCCGGTCCAGCGCCAAGCAGGCAACGATAGCGGCGAAGGCGCCGCTGGCCAGCAACGCCAGTTTGGCCAGCACCGACATCGCATAACCGGCGCCGGCGATCAGCTTGCTGCACCCGCTGCCATAAGTAAGCATGCCTCCCAGCAGCAAAGCTGCCACCGCCGCCCCGCCACGGAACAGGCCATCGGCCACGCCGAATTCGGAAGGCGACAGGTGCAAGGCCAGCATCAGGTAGACCGGCAGCACGCTCGCAACCATCTCGGTCGAAACGTCTGTCAACAGGCTGGTGGCGCCCAGCGCGTACACCGTGGGCGGCAAGGCTTGGCCAGGCTGGCGCTGCGCGCCGCGGCGGCTGCGCCACTGGTTGTAGATCTCGGCGAAATACATCGGCTTCCCTATTGGCCCGGCGGGCGACGCGCTAGCTTAGCAGACGAGACATGAACCACACAAAGGCGGTGTTGTAAAAAACTGCAGGCCGCTGGCGCAGCAGCCAGGACCGATTACAGCGTCTTGATGAATTCGCGGATACCGCCCAGCAGCATCTCGATCGACATCGCCGCCAGGATCAGGCCCATCAAGCGTTCGAAGGCGGTCATCACTTGTGTGCCAAGCACCTTCTGCAAGCGCTCGGCGCCGAGGAAGACCGCCAGCCACACCACCACCACTGCGGACAGCGCCGCCACGTGCACGATCACTTCCCCGGCGCTTTCGCGCGAGAACAGCAGCACGGTCGCCAGCGCGGACGGTCCGGCCAGCGCAGGAATCGCCAGCGGCACGATGAACGGTTCCCCGCCTTCCTGCCTGCCCAGCACCCCGTCCGGATGCGGGAACACCATGCGGATTGCGATCAGCAGCAGGATCACACTGCCGGCGATGCGCAGCGATGCTTCCGACAGGCTCAGGGCCCTGAGGAAGTGGCTGCCAAAGAACATGAATACCAGCAGTACTACAAAGGCGATCAGGCATTCGCGCACCACGATTTTCGGGCGGCGCTTGGGCGGCACCGTCGCCAGTGCGGAAGCAAATATAGGAACGTTGCCGAACGGGTCGGTCACCAGCATCAGGAGGATGAAGGTCTGGAAGAAGTCTTGGGTCATGAGTGCGAGTTTACACCACCGGCTTGCGCCGGCGAAGTGGCGGCCGAAGCGCCCTTGCCCAGCTTGCGGTCGCAGGCCTCGACGCTGGCCACGTCCGGCCACAGCTCGGGCATGATGCGTTCGCCCAGTTCCTGGCGCAGCTTGAGGTAAGTCGCGCGGTCATTGGCGCGGCAGGCGAACGAGGCGAACTTGTTGCGGCCGCGCAGGTCTTGCGGATGCCGCTGCAGCAAGTCTTCAAATCCCGTCTTCACCATGCGCCATTCCGGCAGGCCGCGCTGGTCGCGGAACTGGATCGCTTCATTGCCATTGCCGTCTTCCCGCCAGTACAGGCGCGCGTACATGGCGCCGCCTTCCACTGCCTTGGTGAAGAACACGGCGCGCCGCGCAAACTGGTCGAACTGCACCGCGCTGCCGCCCGCGCGCGGGCTGTAGGCGCGCGACATGGCGAAATGGATCTGCTGGTCGTTCGGGAAGGCCTGGACCGCCTCGAGATAGGCGCTGGCGGCACTGCGGCGCGAACCGGCGCCTTCCAGCTGCAGGCTGATGTTCAGGCTATGCCACAGCGGGCAGCTGCTGGCTTGCGGCTTCACGCGCTGCAGCCGCGCGACACCGCGCCCCAGCTGCTCCTGGTAGAACTCCATCGCTTCTTTCGGCAGGTGGCCCACAGCGCCCAGCCGCAGCTGCGAGGCATAGGCGCGCCAGTAGATGGCTTCCACCAGCGCCTGCGCCAGCGCATCGGGCGCCTGCTGGCGCCACTGCTCCAGTGCATTGCGGTCCGCTTCCCAGCTCTGCGTGGTGCGGAAATAACTGTCGAACTGCGCTTCGAAGCCGGCCGGATCGGCGATGCACGATTCGCGCAGGCCGCGCTCGATGGCGTCGAATTTGCGCTCGGCCCAATGCTTTTGCAGCGCGGCCGGCCGGGCGGCCTGGGCGCCGCCCGGCTCCGGGGGCGAAACCGCCAGCATCAAAGACAACAACATCGAAGGAAACATCACAATTCCGCCAACATGCAAAATGATGCCAAGAATTGTATAGTCATTTCCTTTTGGAAATATCTCGAATTGCCACAACTTGCTATTTTTTTCGCACTTTGTAGCGGATTCAGTACACTCGCTTCTTTTCCGTTTATTTCGAAAGACGATGATGATGAAGCGACTGTTTTCCTCCTGCCTGATTGGTGCAAGCCTTGCCCTGGCACTGGCC
>JBCNOX010000599.1:0-3422 GCA_039593645.1 Pseudoduganella sp. | reverse complement strand
ACCATGGCGCCGCACAAGGTCAACGTGGCCAGCTTCGGCAATATGACGCCGCACGTGCACTGGCACGTCATCCCGCGTTACACTGACGATGCGCACTTCCCGAACCCGACCTGGGGCGCGAAGCAGCGCGAAGTCGATCCGGCCGCGGTGGCAGAGCGTGCGGCCTTGCTGCCGGCCCTGCGTGCGGCGATTATCCTGAATCTGAAATGAGCAATCCAACCGGCCTGACCGTCCACAGCAAATCGCGCTACCTCGAGGTTTCCTTCGACGATGGCTCGACCTTCAATATCCCGTTCGAGCTGCTGCGCGTGTATTCGCCGTCGGCGGAGGTGAAGGGCCACGGACCGGGCCAGGAAGTGCTGCAGGTCGGCAAGCGCGAGGTCGCCATGACCAACCTTGAGCCAGTCGGCAATTACGCCGTCAAGCCGACCTTCGACGACGGACACAATTCCGGCCTGTACACCTGGGACTATCTATACGACCTGGGCGCTCGCCAGGAGCACCACTGGGCCGACTACCTCAGGCGCCTGGAAGCCGCTGGTTTCCCGGGCGACTCCGGCCGCGCACCAGGCACCGTGCTGCCTGGCGCATCGGCCAAGCCCCACGGTTGCGGCCACCAGCATTAATCAGCGGGATTTGCGGCGGCGGATGGCCAATGCGGCGAGACCCAGGCCGACCAGGCCCAGCGAAGCTGGTTCCGGCACGTCGGCGGCAGGGTTCGCCAGGCTGCTGGCCGTGAACACAACACGGGTCCAGTCAGTGTTCTGGTAAATCCAGTTGTTGTTGCCGCTGCGCCAGCCGTTGAAGACGTACGATGGCGCTACACCGGCATTCTGGCTCCAGGTGTTGGCCATCATGGTGGTGTGCCAGCTCAGGCGGTCGCGTTCGGACATGCCGCAGGTATCGGCGGTGCTCTGGCACACCGTATCGCCAAGGCCGGCAAAGCCCATCGAGTAGCCGTTGAAATACCATGCGGTGCCATTGGCCACGTGCACAGCGTTGTGTGCAGTGTAGGTGGTCACGTCAGTGTAGAGCGCGCCGGACAGGACGTCGATCACGCCGGAATCCTTGTGCATGGCGCCGATCATCACGTAGTTGCTGTGGCCTGCAAACAGGTCGGCGATCGACACGCTGCTGCCGTAGTTGCTGCTGTTGATCAGGGACCAGCCCCAGGTATTGACCACCGTGTTGTAGGACACGTCGTTGACCGGGCCAACGGGCAGGTAGGCTGCGTGGGCGCTGCCAGCGCAAATCAGGGCGGCGCAAACTGCTGCGAATTGCTTTTTGAACATACTTTCCTTAGTGTTGTCAGATGAAACACCAAGGGAAGAGCAATCTTCATTCCAGCTCGGAAATTCAGGCTGAGAAATGGAAACAAATCAATTACTTACTTGAAAATCGCAAGTTTGATTTGATTGCATTATTAATGAGATGTAAAGTTTTCCGACACCCGGCGTTGGCGCCGGGCGTGGATTGGGAGAGGATCAGTTGACCATCATTTTGCGGCGCTGGAACTCCTCGTAGCGCTGCTGCTCACGTTCCCAGATATAGCGGAAAGCGGCGCGGGCTTCCGGAGTCAGGCGACGGATGGCCTCGACGTTGAAGGTCATCGGATGCGGTTCAGCGGTCGCCAGGGCGCGCGACTGGGCGCGGGTGGCATCGATGAACTGCTTGGTGGCTTCGTCGATATCCGGGAAAAAAATGTCCGCGGGCAGTTTTTGCTGAAGCTCCATCTGAAAATCTCCTAATAAGACAAGTCGTCTGAGCCATAAAACGACTCGTTGAGCATTCTGGTTGACAAGCTTCTTCAAAATCTGTGCGTCACCCCACAAATGTATAATGCGGCAATTACAAGGCACCCTCAAAATGACCAATACCACCCATTTCGGTTATAAAACCGTCAACGAAGAAGACAAAGTCAAGGAAGTCGCCAAGGTCTTCCACTCCGTCGCTGCCAAGTACGACGTCATGAACGACCTGATGTCCGGCGGCCTGCACCGCATCTGGAAGGCTTTCACTATTGCTAACGCCGCTGTCCGGCCAGGCATGAAAGTGCTCGACATCGCGGGCGGCACCGGCGACCTGGCCAAGGCTTTCGCGAAGGCGGCGGGGCCGAGCGGCGAGGTCTGGCTGACCGATATCAATGAGTCGATGCTGCGCGTCGGCCGTGATCGTCTCTTGAATAAGGGCTTGGTTACCCCCACTTTGATCTGTGATGCGGAGAAGCTGCCGTTCCCGGACAACTACTTCGACCGTGTCAGCGTGGCGTTCGGCCTGCGCAATATGACGCACAAGGATGTTGCTCTTTCTGAAATGCGTCGCGTGCTCAAGCCGGGCGGCAAATTGCTGGTGCTGGAGTTCTCGAAAGTGGATTCGCTCTTGCAAAAACCATATGATTTTTATTCCTTCACGGTGTTGCCGTGGATGGGCCAGAAAGTAGCCAACGATTCGGAGAGCTATCGCTACCTGGCCGAATCCATCCGCATGCACCCGGACCAGGAAACGCTGAAGACCATGATGCAGGCTGCCGGTCTCGAGCGCGTGCAGTACTACAACCTGACGGCAGGTGTGGCCGCTTTACACACTGGCATCAAAATGTGAGACATCAACGATGAAAATGAAAAAATTCCTGGCTGGCGCAATGATCGCGCTGTCCGCTATAAGCATGATGAGCGAACTGTCTGCGCGCCCGATGGGCGGCAGCAAGTCCTTCGGCCGCCAGTCGTCGAGCGTGAGCAGCATGCCGAAGCAGACCACCACTGCGCCGGCGCCAACCGCCCCGACTGCAGCACCGGCTGCGGCGCCGACCGCGACCCGTCCTGCTGCCGCTCCTGCGCCTGCAGCGCCGGCGCCAAAACCCAGCATGTGGAAGGGCATCCTCGGCGGTGCGCTGCTGGGTCTTGGCCTGGGCGCGCTGCTGTCGCACTTCGGCCTGGGCGGCGCCATGGCGTCGGCCATCAGCTCGATCCTGATGATCGCCCTGATCGGCGGCGTGATCTTCTTCATCGTGCGCATGCTGCGCCGTAAGTCGCAGCCGGCGGCCCAGCCCGCCTTCAGCGGCGGCTACAACGGCGGCAACGTGCACCAGATGCAGCCAGCGGCGTTCGAGCCGGTAATGCCGGCTGCCGGTGCGGCCGCGGCGGCGCCTGCGGTGGCGGAAACCGTAGCGCATACCCCTTGGGGCGTGCCGGCCGATTTCGATACCGCTGGCTTCCTGCGCGCGGCCAAGGCCAACTACATCCGCCTGCAAGCGGCATGGGACAAGGCGGACGTGGAAGATATCCGCACCTTCACTACGCCGGAAGTCTTTGCTGAGCTGCGCATGCAGATCCAGGAGCGCGGCGCGCAAGCCGAGTACACCGACGTGGTGGCGATCGAAGCCGAACTGCTGGGTATCGAGAACGATGGTAACGAGTCGCTGG
>JBCNOX010000598.1:0-3431 GCA_039593645.1 Pseudoduganella sp. | reverse complement strand
TCACCTTGCCTTTGATATGCACGCCTTCCATCCAGGTGTCGAAGTCGAAGCCTGGCATCAGCTCTTTCAGCTTGGCGAGCTCGTATTTGTTGTAGGCCTTGACCGGATCGCGCAGCTCGACCTTGGTCCACTGGATTTGCGCGATGCGGGTTTCGACGTTGACCACGGCTTTGGCGGTGGCGGCGGCGTTCTTGTCGCCGGCCAGGGCCATCATCTTGGCCACGTGGGTTTCAAACTTGGCCAGGGTGTCGGCCAGTTTGGCGTCGTCTTTTTTCAGGTAGTAGTCGCGGTCAGGCATCGACAGGCCGGATTGGGACAGGTCGGCCACGTAGCGGGTCGAGTCCTTGTTGTCCTGGTGGATGCCGACGTCGAACGGGCTGCTTACGCCCATGCGCGAGAAGTGCGCGAACTGGGCGGCCAGCTGCTTCTTGTCGTTCAGGGCAGCGATGCGGGCGCGCTCGCCGGCCAGCGGGGTGATGCCCAGTTGCTCGGCACGGGCTTCGTCCATCATGGAAGCGTACATGTCGCCTACGCGCTTGGCATCGGCATTGCCGCCTTTGGCGGCCGCTTCTTCGATCAGGGTGCGCAGTTGCACCTGGACCGTGTCGGACAGTTGCACGAAGGTGCCCCAAGTGGAGCGCTCGGCGGGAATCTCGGTGTTCTTCAGCCAGGTGCCGTTCTGGTGCTGGTAGAAGTCGTCCTGTGCTCGGACATTTTTATCCATGTTGGCGGTTTCGATGCCGGATTTCTGTGCAGGCTTGCCGGCCGCGATGGCGGCGTTTGCAGCGAAGAGGCCGATGATGACGGCGCTCAGGATCTTGCGTTTCAAGGTTACCCTCCCAGGTAGATTGACGGTATCGCGCGACTCTAGCACGCCGGGTTGTAACGTTGAAAGAAAAGCCACGCTGTGGCGTGGCTTTTTTCCCAAAACCGGTAAACCGGTGTCTGACCCGCAGGGTCAGACACCTGGCCTGCGGACGCCGCGTATCCGGTTTACCAGATGATGATGCGGTCTTCGGGTTTGACGTACATCTTGTCGCCTTCCTTTACGCCGAACGCTTCGTAGAAGGCTGGCTGGTTGACCACGGTGCCGTTGGCGCGGAAGCGGCCAGCGGAGTGCGGGTCGGTCTTGATCTGCACAATCGCCTGCTGTTCACGCATCTTGGTGCGCCATACCTGGCCGAAGCCCATGAACACGCGCTGCTCGCCGGTCAGGCCATCGATCACTGGCGAGGCCTTGCCGCCCAGGGAGATCTTGTATGCCTTGTAGGCAATCGCCAGGCCGGAGTTGTCGGCGATGTTCTCGCCCAGGGTCAGCTTGCCGTTGATGTTATAGCCCGGTACCGGCTCGTATGCGCTGTACTGCTTGACCATCGCGTCCGCCTTGACCTTGAACGCTGCGCGGTCTTCGGCGGTCCACCAGTCGCGCAGGTTGCCGTCGCCGTCGTACTGCGAGCCGGAGTCGTCGAAGCCGTGCGAGATTTCGTGGCCGATCACCGCGCCGATCGCGCCGTAGTTGACCGCGTCGTCAGCCTTCATGTCGAAGAACGGCGGCTGCAGGATAGCGGCCGGGAACACGATCTCGTTGGCGGTTGGACGGTAGTAGGCGTTGATCGTCTGCGGCGTCATGCCCCATTCTTCCTTGTCGATCGGCTTGCCCAGCTTTTCCAGGTTGCGGTTGTAGGCAAATTCGGCGGCACGGCCCATATTGCCGATCAGGTCACCTTCCTTGAACTGCAGCTTGCTGTAGTCGCGCCATTTGTTCGGGTAGCCGATTTTCGGGGTGAACTTGGCCAGCTTTTCCTGCGCCTGCTTCTTGGTTTCAGGGCCCATCCAGTCGATGCTGTCGATGCTCTGCTTGTAGGCCACCAGCAGGTTCTTCACCAGTTCTTCCATGCGCGCCTTGCGTTCGGCCGGGAAGTACTTGGCCACGTACAGCTTGCCCATGCCTTCGCCGATCGCGCCTTCCACTACGCCCACGCCGCGCTTCCAGCGTGGCTGCTGCTCGGTCACGCCGGTCAGCACGGTGCCGTAGAAGGCGAAGTTGGCCTGGTCGAAGTCCTTCGACAGGTATGGCGAGGCGTCGCGCAGCAGGTGCCATTCGAAGTAGGACTTCCAGGTTTCCAGCGGGGTGCTGTCCACCAGCTTGGCGAATTCGGTCATGTAGCTTGGCTGGGCCACGATTACGCTGTCGGTCTTGGCGGCGATACCGGCGGCGCCCAGGGCAGCCTTCCAGTCGTAGCCTGGCGCGATTTCAGCCAGCTTGCTGATTTCCATCTTGTTGTAGCGCTTGACCGGGTCGCGGTTGTCGACGCGCGACCACTGCACCTTGGCCAGTTCGGTTTCCAGCGCTACGATGGCCTTGGCTTTAGCAGCGGCGTCCTTGTTGCCGGCCAGGCCGAGCACCTTGGCCACGTGCAGTTCGTACTTGGCCAGCGCGTCCGCCATCTTGGCGTCGTCCTTCTTCAGGTAGTACTCGCGGTCAGGCAGGCCCAGGCCGGACTGGCCCATGTGGGCGGCGTACTGGGTCGAGTTGCGCGCATCCTGGCTGACGAACACGCCGTACGGTGCAGGCACGCCGGTCTTGTTGAAGTGGGCGATCAGCGTCGGGATGCCCTTCTTGTCCTTCAGGCCGCGGATCTTCGACAGCTCGCCAGCCAGCGGCTTGGCGCCCAGCTTTTCCAGCTTCGCTTCGTCCATGTAGGAGGCGTACAGCGCAGCGATCTTGGCGTCGTCGCCCTGCAGGCCTTTCTGGCCCTGCAGTCCCTGGATCAGGTCGCGCAGCTGGAACAGGGTATCGTCGCGCAGCTTGGCGAACGAGCCCCAGCTCGACTTGTCGGCCGGGATCTCGGTGCTGCGCAGCCATTCGCCGTTCAGGTGCTGGAAGAAGTCGTCCTGGGCACGCACGCTCCTGTCGATATATTGCGTGTCGATGCCGGAAGTCGGGGCCGAAGTGTGCTCGTGGCCTTCGTGGCCGCCTGCATGGGCGAATGCCGCCATCAGGCTCAGGGTGATGGTGCTCAGGATATGTCGTTTCACTCTCTTTGTCCCTTTAGAATTTGGTTTCAAGTCGAACGCTCAACTGGGTGCAGGTGAGGTTCGGCGCGGCTTCTTGTACGGCCGCGCCCAGGTGGGCCCGGATGAAAGGGATCAGCTTTTCATCGATGGGAAATAATCCACGCGGCAGGCCAGCTGGCGCCGCGCAGGCATTGTAATCCCCACCCCGGCGGCTGGCACGGGGCCGCCGCCATTGTTACTTTACGATACTTACATGCCGCGGCCAGCGCCGGGACCGCCCATGCCGCCGCGCCCGCCATGGCCGCCGCGATGGCCGCCCTCTTCGGCCGGCGGACGTTCACGCCCGCCGCCGCCGGGACCATCTTCCATGCGGATCAATTGGTCTACGAGAAACTTTGCCGCCGCCTGGCGCT
>JBCNOX010000597.1:0-3441 GCA_039593645.1 Pseudoduganella sp. | reverse complement strand
TTTCCTGCATCGGCTCGTAAATCAGACGAGCCAGATCCCATAACTGATGCATCATCCCTGCGACACCTTCATCTCTTCACGTTCAGCCTTGGTGTAGGCGACCTTGTTGCGCAGGTACAGCGGCTGCGCCTGGGCGGCCGCCACGGCGTGGCCGGCGGCAAAAGCTGCGCGGCCCAGTTGCGCGACCTGCACGGCATGCGGCATGACGGCGCCATCGGCGCCTTCCGCGAAGCCCTTGCCGGCAAACGCCTCAGGATAGGCGGCAAAGCCATTGCCGCAGGCACGCGCCGGGCTGGCCGGGGCCACGCCCGACGGCGCCGACAAGGCCGGCGGCAGGATCGCGGCCGGCTGGCCGCCTTCAAAACGATACTGCGCCCAATAGACTTCGTTCATGCGTGCATCGAGCACGGTCAGGACTTCGTCGGAGCCATGGCGCTCGCGGCATGCAAGGGCCATGGCATCCAGAGTTACGATCGGCAGCAGCGGCAGGCCGGCGCCAAAACCCAGGCCCTGGGCGATGCCGCAGGCGGTACGCACGCCGGTGAAGGAACCGGGGCCGGCGCCGTAGGCAATCGCATCGCAATCGCGCAGGACGATGCCTGCCTCGGCGAGCAATTCCTGGATCATGGGCAGCACAGACTGCGAATGGGTGCGCACGCCGGACGATTCGCGGAAATACACGCGCTCCCCGCGCAGCAAGGCGCAGGAAGCCATTTCAGAGGATGTTTCGATTGCAAGAATGGTAGCCATGGCCGGTATTTTACCCTGTGGCCATGTACAATAGCACCCCATGCACAGCACTACCCTACATGCCGACAACCGCGCCGAAGTGGCCGCCGCGCTGGCGCAGGACCGCCTGGTGGTGGCCTGCCTGTGCGCCGCCTGGTGCGGCACCTGCGCCTCCTACCGCGCAGTTTTCGAGGAACTGGCCGGCCGCCATCCCGACAAGTACTTCCTGTGGGTCGATATCGAGGACCACGCGGACCTGGTCGGCGACCTGGATGTCGAGAACTTCCCTACCCTGCTGATCCAACGCCACGAGCACGTAGCCTTCTTCGGCACCATGCTGCCCGATCCGAACGTGGCGCACCGCCTGATCGAAGCCCAGGCTGAACTGTCCGACGAAGAACTGGCGCGCCAGGCAGCGTCCACGCCGGAACGCCGCCAATGGCAGCAGGAATGCAACCTGCGCGCGCTGTTAGGCGAGGCGTAACGGCAGGCTGCGCAGGCGCTGCCCGGTCAACGCGAACACCGCATTTGCCACGGCGGGTGCGATCGGCGGCGTTGCAGGCTCGCCAACGCCCTCGGGCGGTTCGGCGCTCAGCACGATCACCGTCTCCACCAGCGGCACCTCGTTCATGCGCAGCACCGGGTAGTCGGCGAAATTGCTTTGCACGACCTTGCCGTCCTTGATCGTGATTTCGCCGCCCAGGGCCGCCGACAGGCCGTAGACCACGCCAGATTCGACCTGCTGCGCGATAATGTTCGGATTGACGGCAATGCCGCAGTCGATCGCGCACACCACGCGATGCACGCGGATCTGCTTCTCCTGCACCGACACTTCCGCCACCTGCGCAACGATGGCGCCGAACGATTGGTGCAGCGCCACGCCATGCGCACGCCCTTCCGGCGCCTTGCCAGCCTTCGAGACGGCAGCATTCAGCACCGCCAGGTGGCGCGGGTGGTTCAGCAGCATGGTGCGGCGGAATTCCACCGGGTCCTTGCCGGCCGCGCTGGCCATCTCGTCGACAAAGCTCTCCTTGAAGAAGGCGTTTTGCGAATGGCCTACCGAACGCCAGTTGCCCAGCGGGACAGCGCTGTCGACTACCACGTGGTTGATCTGCTGGTTCGGGATTTCATACTGCATGTCGTACACGCCTTCGGCGGTCGAGCGGTCCGGCCCGGCGCCCGGCATGCGCAGGTTGCGTTGGGTGAACTGGTGGGTCAGCGCGCCGCCAGCGGTCTTGGCTTCCCAGGCGATGATATTGCCGGCCGCGTCGAGGCCCGCCGTCATGCGCGCGACCGCGGCCGGGCGATACACATCGTGCGTGGTATCGTCTTCGCGGGTCCAGATCACCTGCACCGGCAGGCCCTTGGCTTCGCGCGCGATGGCAACCGCCTGCGCCACCATGTCCATTTCCAGGCGGCGGCCAAAGCCGCCACCCAGCAGGCATTCATGCAGGATCACGTCGGATTCGCTGACGCCGCCAACGCGGGCGGCAGCGGCGCGGGCGAAAGTCGGCGCCTGGGTGCCGACCCACACCGTGACCTTGCCGTCCTTGACCTGGGCTGTGCAGTTGATCGGCTCCATGCAGGCGTGCGCCAGGTAAGGCACGCGGTACACCGACTTGATGGTGCGCAGCGCGCTGGCCGCCTGCGCCATGTCGCCGCGAGCATGATAATTGCTGCCATCCTCGGACTCGATGGCGTTCGCCAGCGACGCGTAAATTGCCTCGCTGGACAGCTTGGCATTGGCGCCATCGTCCCAGCGGATCGGCAACGCGGCGGCGGCCTGTTTGGCCTGCCAATAGCTGCGCGCCAGGACCGCCACGCCAGCCCCGGCGCCATAATTCTCTTCGATCGCGTTGGAAAAATCGATCACGGACAGCACGCCCGGCATTTGCACGACTTCGCCCGGCGTTACCCCTGCAACCTTTCCGCCCACCACCGGCGACATGCGCACCGCCGCATACACCATGCCTTCCGGGCGCACGTCGATGCCGTACATTGCCGCGCCTTCCGACTTGATGCGCGAATCGCGGCGCGGCACGCTGGTGCCGATCAGGCGGAAGCTGTGCGGGTCTTTCAACGTGACCTTACCCGGCTGGCCCAGCGCAGCGCGCGCGGCAACCGCGCCGTAGGCGATGGACTTCTTGCTGATGTCGTGATACAGCACGCCATTCTCGGCGCGCACCTGCTCCGGCGGTACCTTCCACTGCTGCGCGACTTCGGCCACCAGCATGGCGCGTGCGGTGGCGCCGGCCTCGCGCATCGAACTCCAGGCATCCTTCACGCTGGACGAGCCGCCGGTAATCACAATCCCCATCTCGCGCGCCACCTTGCCCAGCATCCAGCTCGCGAACTCCCGCGAGCGGCCGGTATCGTCCGGATGGAACGGCAAGGTTTCGCGCATCACAGCCAGGTTGGCGTAGATCTTGTCGGCCGGAGCCTGGATCAACTTGATCGCATCCATGCTCACGTCCAGTTCTTCCGCCACCAGCATGGACAGCGCGGTATGGATGCCCTGCCCCATTTCGGCACGCGGCATGGCCAGTTGCACGGTGCCGTCGGGAGCGATGGCGATCCAGCCGTTCAAAGCGACGGCGCCGTTTTCAAGCGGCAGCGGGGCCTGGCCGCGCACGCGCTGGCGCGGCGGCATCACGCCCCAGCCCACGACCATGGCCCCGGCGACGGCGACGCCGCTCAGCAGGAAATGGCGGC
>JBCNOX010000596.1:0-3453 GCA_039593645.1 Pseudoduganella sp. | reverse complement strand
TTGTCGACCACGCTGAAGTCGGCTTGCGCGCGGCCGAAGCGCAGCGTGAACGGGCCGTTTTCCGCGACCACGTGCAACAGCAGCATCTTGCGGAACTCGATGTTTTGCGCCGGCTGGTCGACGTCGGCGCGGCCGGTGCCAAGCTGCACGCTCAGCGAGGTGTCGCCGAAGCTGTGCTGGTACAGCAGGTCGACGCCATCGAAGGAGTCGAGTGTCACCTGGCGGTAGACTTCGGCCGGCGGGCGCAGCATGGTGTTGGCGTAGCCCACGTTGCGGAAGTCCGAAATCATGTAGATCGGCGCGCCCATGCGGCCGACGCGCACGCTGAATTCATCGTTGACCTTGAACTTGGCGAAGGCCCATGCGGCCTGCGCGCGGTAATGGTCGATGGCATCCTTGCGCACCAGGCCCTGGCCGGTAAACGAGAGCATGTCGTTGACCTTGACCGTGGCCTGGATGCCGAAATTCGAATCGACACCGGTACGCCAATCCTTCTTCACCCCGGAAGCCTGGTTGGGCCGGATGAATTCTGCGTCGTTGGTGTCGGTGGAGGTGAGGGCGGCGGTGCCGAAGCCGCTGATGGTGACCGTGGGGCCAGTTTCCTGGGCACTTGCCTGGATGGCGAAGCTGGCTGCTGAAAGCGCGGCAAGCGCGCTGCACATTCTCTTCATCGTCATGCTCTCTCCCGTTGTTATTGGTGGTGAACAAGCTGACTACGAGGCTCAGTGTTGCAGATTGCGGGCGTCAGCGCCAATTTTCGTGGTAGGCGCGCAACAATGAAAAAAGCCCGCAGTTGCGGGCTTTCATGGAAAGAGTGCGACGCTTACTTCGCTTTGCCCAGTTCCGAGCGGTGGCGCGAGTAGGTGAAATACACCACCAGGCCGAGTGCCAGCCAGATGCCGAACGCCAGCCAGGTGATAGCCGACAGGAAGTACATCAGCGACAGGCAGAAGGCGACTGCCAGGCCTGGAACCACCGGCACGCCTGGGCAACGGAAGGCGCGGTGCAGGTCAGGGCGCTTCTTGCGCATGATGATCACGGCAATCGATACCAGGCAGAAGGCGGCCAGGGTGCCCATGTTGACCAGTTCGGCCAGCACGTTCAGCGGTACCAGGGCGGCAATGAAGCCGAAGATCAGGCCGACCATCCAGGTGGCGAAGAACGGCGTGTGGTATTTCGGGTGAACCTGCGACAGCTTCTTCGGCAGCAGGCCGTCGCGCGACATGGCGAAGATGATGCGGGTCTGGCCGTAGGCCATCACCAGGATCACGGTGGTCATGCCGAGGATGGCGCCCAGCGATACCCAGCCGGCGAACCAGTTTTCACCGGCGTATTGCAGAGCCAGCGAGACCGGGTGGTCAACGCCCAGGAATTGCTTGTAAGGGACGATACCGGTCATGATGCCGGCCACGATCACGTACAGGATGGTGCAGACAGCCAGCGAGCCGATGATACCGATTGGCAGGTCGCGCTCCGGGCGTTTCACTTCTTCCGCAGCGGAAGTCACGGCGTCGAAGCCGATGAAGGCGAAGAACACCAGCGCCGCGGCGCTCATCACGCCGGAAGGGCCGAACGGCATGAATGGCTGCCAGTTGGCTGGCTGCACGTGGCCGGCGCCAACGGCGATGAACAGCAGTACCACGCCGATCTTGATGACCACCATGATGTTGTTGACGCGGGCCGATTCACGCACGCCCCAGCCCAGCATGGCGGTCAGCAGGATCATGATCAGGAAGGCCGGCAGGTTGAACAGGGTGGTCACGCCAGGCACGGCGCCTGGTGCGGCCGTCAGCGCGGTTGGCAGGTGGATGCCGATGCCGGCGATCAGCGATTGGAAGTAACCGGACCAGGCCACCGACACGGCGGAAGTAGCCAGGCCATATTCGAGCATCAGGTCCCAGCCGATCATCCATGCCACCAGCTCGCCCAGGGTGGCGTAGCTATAGGTGTAGATGGAGCCGGCAACCGGAACGGTCGAGGCGAATTCGGCGTAGCACAGGGCGGCGAAACCGCAGGCCAGGGCTGCCACCACGAAGGAAATCGTCAGGGCCGGGCCAGCGGTCAGCGCGCCGGTGCCGGTCAAGACGAAGATGCCGGTACCGACGATGGCGCCAATCCCCATCAGTACCAGGTCCATTGGACCCAGCACTTTCTGCAGGCCACCCGGGGTACGGGTAGCTGCTACCATGTCGTCCAGGTTCTTAGTCCTAAAAATGCTCACTAGTCTCTCCAATAAATCTTCTCTTTTGGGATCGCCAAAAAAAGGCTGCCGCATATTAGCACACGGGTATGCCGGCCGATGTTGTAGGATTGTAAATCTTAGTCGTTTGTTTCCATTAAAGTCCTTGCCCCACAGATGAAATATATGATATCCGCCGCGGCTGCCGCCGCGACCACTTTTGTCTCTGCCGCCTTGGCCCAGCCGATGCCGCCGCAGCCCAATACCCCGGCCTACAAGGCCTGCATGGCGGAGGAGGGCGAATTGCGTCCCCAGCGCCAGGCCCTGTCGCGCCGCTTCCATGAGCATGAAACGGCCCTGGCGCGCACCTCGGCCGAACTGTCGGCGCATGAAGCGGCGGCGGCCCAGGTCAATCGCAACGACAGCGCCGCGGTCGCCGCCTACAATGCACGCCAGGACGAACTGAACGCCAAGGCAGCCAGCCTGAATACCGAAGGCGCCAGCCTGGAAAAGGAGCTGCACGCGTTTAACGCGCGTGTCGCTGCCGGCAATATCCGCTGCGGGAATATCCTCGCGCCTTACAAAGTCCGCAAGAAGGAGAAATGATGCGCCCCATCCTCGCCCTTGCATTCGCCATGGCCTCTGCCGGCGCCCAGGCCGCGCCGCTGCCGGCGCCGGCGCGCGCCGAAGTCGATGCGCTGCTGACGCGCCTGCAGTCGTCCGGCTGCCAGTTCAACCGCAATGGCAGCTGGTACAGCGGCGCCGATGCCAAAGCGCACCTGCAGCGCAAGCTCGAATACCTTGAAAAGAAAGACCTGGTCAGGAACACTGAACAGTTCATCGACCTGGGCGCCAGCTCCAGCAGTTCGAGCGGCAAGCCTTATCTGGTCAGGTGCGGCACGGCGGCGCCGGTGGAAAGCAAGGCCTGGCTGAACGCCGAACTGAAAGCCATCCGCGCGCACTGACAATCTGGCCCGGGGTATAGTGGGCCAGGAGGACAGCCCGCCATGCATCACGAAACAGCCCGCATCGCCACCCCCGCCGGTGACGTGGAAGGCACGCTTGACGTGCCCACCGGCGCCACTGGCGTGGTCCTGTTTGCGCATGGCAGCGGCAGCAGCCGCTTCAGCCCACGCAATAATTTCGTGGCAGGCGTCCTGCGCACGGCCGGCATCGGCACCTTGCTGATGGATTTGCTCACCCCGGCCGAAGACGATGATTACCGCACCCGCTTCAACATCGGCCTGCTGACCGAGCGCCTTGGCCTGGCCGCC
>JBCNOX010000595.1:0-3458 GCA_039593645.1 Pseudoduganella sp. | reverse complement strand
CTCGAACGACGGAGTGTTGCGCCACGCAGGCGCAATTGGCCGCAAGCACGATTGAATCACTTATACTGCCAGTTTAATTTTTCGTGAATCTTATGCAAAAACCAAGCAAACGCCGCTCCGGCGGTTTTACGCTGATCGAGATCATGGTTGTCGTTGTGATCATGGGCGTGCTGGCGGCCCTGGTGCTGCCTAAGGTGCTGGACCGCGTGGGCCAGTCCAAGACCGCCGCTGCCAAGGTCGAAATCTCCACCATCATGCAGGCGCTGAAGATGTACAAGCTGGACAACCAGCGCTACCCGACCACGGAACAGGGCCTGCAAGCCCTGATGTCCAAGCCGACCGCCGGCCCTGCCGCCAACGGCTGGAAGGCGCCGTACCTGGAAAAAATGCCGAAGGACCCTTGGGGCAACCCGTACCAGTTCCTGTCCCCGGGCGTGAAAGGTGAAGTCGATGTGTTCTCCTATGGCGCCGACGGCCAGCCAGGCGGCAGCGGCGACGATGCAGATATCGGTTCCTGGGAAATCTGAGCGTAAGGCCGCGCATCGTGGCTTCACGCTGATCGAGCTGCTGGTGGTGCTGGTCATCATCGGCATCACGCTCGGCCTGACCGTAATGAACGTCGCGCCATCCCAGGCGCAGGCCATGCAGAAGGAAGCGCAGCGCATCGCGCTCCTGATGCAGCTGGCGCGCGACGAAGCCATCGTGCGCAACCGGCCGATCGCCTTCGAGGCGGGGCCGGACAGTTACCGCTTCCTGGTGCGTAACGACAAAACCTGGGAAACGCTGCCGCAGGACGACCTGCTGCGCGAACGTCCCTTCCAGTTCAGCCCCATGACGCTGCTGCTTGACCCGCCCACCAACGTGCCGGGCAGCATGCGCATCGTGTTCGGCCGCGAGCCGGTCGACCGGCCATTCACGCTGACCATGGCCAGCGGCGACCTGCGCGCCAATATCCATGCCGACGGCGTCGGCCATTTCACGGTGGACTGAAGAATGCGGCAACGAGGCTTTACCCTGCTGGAAGTGCTGGTGGCGCTGCTGATTGTCTGCACCGCGCTGGGCGCCGCCTTGCGCGCCATGGGCAGCCTGACCCAGAACAGCGACGGCCTGCGCACCAATATGATGGCCATCTGGTCGGCCGAGAACCGCATGGTGCAGGTGCGCCTGGCCAAGGTCTGGCCGGCGCCGGGCAAGACCACCTTCGAATGCCCGCAAGCCGACTTCAAGTTCATTTGTGAAGAAGTGGTGTCCACCCTGCCCAATCCGCGCATGCGCCGGATCGAGGTCAGCGTCTACGAGGCCAGCGCGCCGGAACGCCGTATCACCTCGCTCAACCAACTGGTGCTGCAGGAATGAACAACGCGCGCGGCTTTACCCTGATTGAACTGCTGGTGGCGATCACCGTGCTGGCCATTGTCGCCGTGCTGGGCTGGCGCGGGCTCGATGGCATCGTGCGCTCGCGCGAGCAGCTCACCCTGAACATGGAGCAGACGCGCGGCACCCAGCTGTCCTTCGCCCAGATGCAAAGCGACCTGGAACAGATCGCCGACAAGCCGCTGCTGCGCGAACGGCAGAATATGCTGGCCGAGAACAACCGCCTGGTCTTCGTGCGCACCGTGCTGGTCGAAAATGCGGCGTCGCAGCTGCAGGTGGTCAGCTACACCATCCGCGACGGCGTGTTGTCGCGCAGCGAGTCGGCCGGCGCGCGCGACCTGCAGCAGCTCGATGCGCTGTGGAAGGCCGCGCTGGAGCAATCGAACACGCAGGCCACGGTCGGCTTGCAGGCCGGCGTGAGCGCCATGGAGTTCAGGGTGTGGGAGGGCGGCGGCTGGCGCCAGCCGAACAGCTCCGTGACCTCCCCCGCCGAACCGCCGAAGTGCGCCGATCCCGACCCGAGCAAGTGCAAGGATTTCAACCCGAAGGGCGCCGCGGCCAACAAGGCGGAAGGCCCGACCGGGCTGGAAATCTCGCTGCAGATCGAGGGCCAGCCGGCGCCGCTGGTCAAAGTCTTCCTGTTGGGGGCCGTATGAAACGACGCTTCCTGGCCCGCCAGCGCGGCGTGGCTGTTGTTACGGCGCTACTGCTGACCACACTGGCGGTGACCATCGTGGCCAACCTGTTCTGGCAGCAGCAGGTGCAGGTGCGCTCGATCGAAAACCAGCGGCTGCATTCCCAGGCGCGCTGGCTGCTGCGCTCCGTCCTTGATTTTTCAAGGCTTATCCTGCGCCAGGACATGCTGGACAACCGCACCATGACGGTTGCCGACCGCATCTGGGCCACGCCGGTGGCGCCAACCCGGCTCGATGACCTGATCAAGCGCGAGAGGATCGAAGGCGAAAGTTTCGATGCCAGCTTTTCCGGACAGAATTACGACGCGCAATCGCGCTACAATCTTGCGAATCTGGCCAGCACGACCGGGGCTGGCGGCATCAACAAGAAACAGGTGGCGGTCTTTGCGCGCCTGCTGCAGATCCTGCAGCTTGACCCGTCGCTGGCCAAGGCCGTTGCGATCCAGGTTGCGCGCAGCGAGGGCGCCGGCCTGCTGCAGCAGCCACCCGGAACCGCACCGACGCCGGACATCGAGCCGGTGCCAGCGGGCAGTGGGCAGCCGATGAAGATGTTGCGGGCGGAAGATCTGCTGTCGGTGTCGGGATTTGACCAGACGGCCATCGACAAGCTGCGCGATTTCGTCATCGTGCTGCCGGCCGCGACGCCGATCAACGTCAACACGGCTTCGGCGGAAGTGCTGGCGGCCTTGATCAATGGCTCGCTGTCGGAAGGTCAGAACCTGGTGGTGGCGCGCAAGCGCGCCCCGTTCATCAACGTTGGCACCTTCAAGCAGAATGCGGGCAAGCCGCCGCTGCTGCAGGACAGCGATATGGATTGCCGCAGCGATTACTTCCTGGTGATGAGCCGGATCAAGCTGGACCGGGCGGAACTGGTGTCATGGTCGCTGATCCATCGCGACCAGAACGGCACCGAAGTGGTGTGGATACGGGAAATTTAAGGAATAGGGAAGGCCAGCTTTGACAACACTCTACATTCGGTATCCGGCCCGCGCCGCAGCAGCCGACAATGGCGTGCCGGCCAGCTGCCAGTTCGCGCTGGTGGGCGATGGCGGCAACGTGATGCAGCAGGGCGCCGGCGCACTGGGCAACCTGGGCGAGCTGGTGTCGACCGCGCGCCGCGTGGTGCTGCTGCTGGCCGCCGCCGATGTCTCGCTGCTGAAAGTCAAAATGCCGCCGCTGTCGGGCGCCAGGCTGAAGGCCGCCCTGCCCAACCTGGTGGAAGAACAGGTGCTGGGCGACCCGGCCGACTGCGTGCTGGCCCTGGCGCCGGCCAGCGGCGATAGCGACGAGCGGGTGGTGGCCGTGGCCAACCGCGCCTGGCTGGAAGTGCTGGTCAAGGCCCTGGTGGCGCAAGGCGCGCATGGCGTGTCGGCCCTGCCGGTGCAATTG
>JBCNOX010000594.1:0-3463 GCA_039593645.1 Pseudoduganella sp. | reverse complement strand
TACGGTCACGCGGCGGCCCTGGTATTCCAGGTTGCCTTCCTTCAGGCCACGCTCGCCGATCACCACGCGGTGCGGCACGCCGATCAGTTCCCAGTCGGCGAACATGGCGCCCGGACGCTGGCCGCGGTCATCCAGGATGACGTCGATGCCGGCTTCCACCGCGGCGTTATACAGCTTCTCGGTTTCCGCCTTGACCAGCTCCGAGCGGTCCATGCCCATCGGGCACAGCACCAGTTCGAACGGCGCCAGCGAGGTCGGCCAGATGATGCCCTTGTCGTCGTAATTCTGCTCGATGGCGGCGCCCAGGATGCGGGTGATGCCGATGCCGTAGCAGCCCATTTGCAGCGGGGCCGGCTTCTGGTTTTCGTCCAGGAAGGTGGCCTGCATCGATTCGGAGTAAGCAGTACCCAGCTGGAACACGTGGCCCACTTCGATGCCGCGCTCGATCGCCAGCACGCCCTTGCCGTCCGGCGATGGATCACCTTCCACCACATTGCGCAGGTCGGCCACCAGGGCTGGTTCGGCCATGTCGCGGCCCCAGTTGGCGCCGGTGTAGTGGTAATCCTCTTCGTTGGCGCCGGTCACGAAATCGGACATCAGCGCCACGGTGCGGTCAGCCACCACGGTGACAGGCCCCTTGGTGCCGATCGGGCCCAGGTAGCCAGGCTTGCAGCCGTAAACCTCCAGAATTTCCGCTTCGGTGGAGAAGCGGTTCTGCGCCAGGCCTGGCACCTTGCCGGCCTTGATCTCGTTCAGTTCATGGTCGCCGCGCAGCAGCAGCATGAAGTGCTGCTTGGAGCCGTCTTCCTTGTCGACGGTCAGGGCGATGGTCTTGACGGTCTGCTTCAGGTCGATGCCCAGCAACTTGGCCACGTCTTCGCACTTGGAAGCCTTCGGGGTCGAAGTCTTGACCAGCGCTGCGCCGGCAGCGGCGCGGGTGCCGCTGGCAACCGCTTCCGCCGCTTCCATATTGGCCGCATAGTCGGAGGTCGGGCAGTACACCAGCGCGTCTTCGCCGGTGGAGGCGATCACGTGGAATTCATGCGAGCCGGTGCCGCCGATGGCGCCGTTGTCGGCTGCCACGGCGCGGAACTTCAGGCCGAAACGGGTGAAGATGCGGGTGTAGGCGTCGAACATGATCTTGTACGACTTCTGCATGCCTTCCAGGTCGCGGTCGAAGGAGTAGGCATCCTTCATGGTGAACTCGCGGCCGCGCATCAGGCCGAAGCGTGGGCGGCGTTCGTCGCGGAACTTGGTCTGGATGTGGTAAAAATTCAACGGAATTTGGCGGTAGGATTTAATCTCGCTACGCACCACGTCGGTAATCACTTCTTCGGAAGTCGGCTGGATGGCAAAGTCGCGGCCGTGGCGGTCTTTGACGCGCAGCAGCTCGGGACCCATCTTGTCCCAACGGCCGGTTTCCTGCCACAGTTCGGCTGGCTGTACCAGAGGCATCAGCAGCTCAATGGCGCCGGCATTATTCATTTCTTCGCGAACGATGGCCTCGACTTTCCGGATTACTTTCAGGCCCATTGGCATATAGGTATAAATGCCGGAACCGAGGCGTTTGATCATGCCCGCGCGCATCATCAACTGGTGGCTGACGATCTCGGCGTCAGATGGAGCTTCCTTGAGGGTTGAAATAAAAAAACGAGATGCACGCATATCGGTGAATTCTTTTTAAAAAGAGAGAGTTATAATCGACCTAATTTTAAAGGATTAGCTGGCCCGATGCGTCCAAACTTTATACAAAGAGCGCTATTGCAGTTGGATTTGTAGTCAAAAATATAAGAGGACGCCTCGGCCACAGAAAGTTTGAGGTGCAATATGCTCGATCGTGAAGGGTTTCGCCCCAACGTCGGCATCATCCTGCTCAACTCGCATAACGAGGTGTGGTGGGGAAAGCGGGTGCGCGAGCACTCGTGGCAGTTCCCGCAGGGCGGGATCAAGTACGGTGAAACGCCGGAGCAAGCAATGTATCGCGAGCTCGAAGAGGAAATCGGACTGCGTCCGGAGCACGTCAAGATCATCGGCCGCACGCGCGACTGGTTGCGCTATGAGGTGCCAGACCACTTCATCAAGCGGGAAATCCGCGGCCATTATCGTGGCCAGAAGCAGATCTGGTTCCTGTTGCGCATGTGCGCGCGCGACAACGACGTGAACCTGCGCTTGACCGACCATCCCGAGTTCGATGCCTGGCGTTGGCACGATTACTGGGTTCCGCTGGACGTGGTGATCGAATTCAAGCGCGAAGTCTACCAGCGCGCCTTGCAGGAGCTATCGCGCTTCCTGACCTGGCCGGCGCATGGTGACCGCCGCCACTCCTCGCGCTACCTGCGCCAGCCGCACGGCCAGCGTGGACAGCGCAGCGGCGACAAGCCGCAGCAGCCCGCGGTAACCCCGCCGCCGACGGAACTGGTGACGAAGGAATAGAGAAGCTGCCCGCAAGGGCGGCTTTTTTTACGGCTGCCGCAAGGCCCAGCGCTGCGACACGTAGTCGATCACCAGCACCTTGCCCAGCATGTGGTGCAGGCCCACCACGCCAGCCAGGGGTTCGCCGGGTTCGAATCCCAGGCCTTCGCAATACCCGCCCAGGAAACGTGGAAGCTTGATGCTGTCGCCAATCTCCAGCGAGCGCGCCACCGTCCCCATGACGCAAGGCACCTGGCGCCCTCACGCGTTGGCGGAAAAACGCCGCTCATCCCTTAGTGGCGCGCCTCCGGTCAGCGTCTCCCAGGCCTGCGCCGAATGACCATTGATGCCGAAGGCGGCGGAGCCTGTGTCGAGCAGTGCTGCTTGCGGCGCCCCGCCGGCCACGCGCACCGTCACCAGCGGATGGCCGCCTGGTCCTCCCCAGCGTGCATAACGCATGGCTTGCGCATCGGGCGCGGCTTGCAGTACGGCCCCCTGCTGCCAGCGGTAGCGCGCAGCTGCCAGGTCAAGTTCCAGCGTGACCTGCTCAAAGAACTCATTGCCGATCGTGGCAATCAGGCCGCTGGTGCAGTGCCCCTGCTCCAGCAAAGCCAGGCTGACGGCATCGGCACTGGCGGTGCGGCGCAGCCCGGCCAGTTCGATTGTCACCTCTTTGTGCGGGGCACCCTCCCTGCCTTTGCTGTGCCAGATGACTGCGCTGGGGGCGCCGGTGTCGAGCTGCGCATAACAGTCGATTCCCTCGACCTTCACAGGCAGCACGATGGCTGCAGGCACCTTCGGCGCTCCTTCATAGAGCGCGTGGTCGACCAGGAAGAACGGCAGGAAAACCGGCATTATCAAAAGAACAGTGAAAAATGGGGCACAGGGTACCCCATCGCTCCGCAAGGTACAATGGCGGCATGTTTACCCCGTCTTCCCACGACGTTCGCCGCTTCTTCTGCGACGTCTACCGCAAAGCCAACGCCAACGAAATCATGGATCCGATCGAGCTGATCGCCCGCGACTGGATCATGGCGCACCCCGAGTACCA
>JBCNOX010000593.1:0-3475 GCA_039593645.1 Pseudoduganella sp. | reverse complement strand
AGGAAGGCTTCGATCAGCGCCGAGGTGGCGAGGATCTTGTCGCGCGGCGAATACAGCAGGTTGGCGCGCGGCACGTGGGTCGAGCACACCGGCTTGCACTTGCCGCAGCGCAGGCAGTCCTTGACGCTGTTGGCGATGTCGCCGATATCGCTTTGCTGCATGATCAGCGATTCGTGGCCCATCAGGCCGAAAGACGGCGTGTAGGCATTTTCCAGCGTCGCTTCCATGCCGGGCAGGTTGAGCAGCTTGCCTTTGTTGAAGCGGCCCTCCGGATCGACGCGTTTCTTGTACTCGCGGAATTCGCCGATCTCTTCGTCGGTCAGGAATTCCAGCTTGGTGATGCCGATGCCGTGCTCGCCCGAGATCACGCCGTTCAGCGAACGGGCCAGCTTCATGATGCGCGCCACGGCCTTGTGCGCATCCTGCAGCATTTCGTAGTGGTCCGAGTTGACCGGCAGGTTGGTGTGCACGTTGCCGTCGCCCGCGTGCATGTGCAGCGCCACGAAGACGCGGCCGTGCAGCACGCGCTTGTGGATCGCCTGCGCTTCGTCAAGGATCAGCTTGTAGGCGCCGCCGTTGAAGATCTGGCGCAGCTGCGCGCGGATCTCCTGCTTCCAGCTGATGCGCACGGTGCGGTCCTGCGCCACGTCGAACAGGGTGGCCTGCGGCTGGTGCTGCAGGCGGTCGTCCAGCGCGCCAGCCAGTTGCTCCAGGCCCAGCGCCAGCAGTTCTGCGCGCACATCGGCCAGTGGCTTGTCCAGGTTGGCGAGGATGAAGGTCCAGCGCGCATGCACCTGGTCCACCAGCGCCAAAGCCTGCGCCTGGCGGTCGCCCAGCATTTCGTCGTAGCCGACCTTGTCGTCGGAGGCGTCGTCGCTCTTGCCGATCGGGAGCTTGTCAGCGCTGAGGAATTCGCGCAGTTCTTCCGCCAGCTGCAGCTTGTTCTTGATCGACAGCTCGATGTTGATGCGCTCGATGCCGTCGGTGTATTCGCCCATGCGATTGAGCGGGATCACCACGTCTTCATTGATCTTGAAGGCGTTGGTGTGCTTTGCAATCGCCGCGGTACGGGCGCGGTCCAGCCAGAATTTCTTGCGTGCTTCAGGGCTGACGGCCACGAAGCCTTCGCCGACGCGGGTGTTCGCCAGCCGCACCACTTCGGATGCGGCCAGCGCCACGGCGTCTTCATCGTCGCCAACGATGTCGCCGAACAGCGCCATCTTCGGCAGCACGCCGCGCTTGGACTTGGTGGCGTAGCCAACCGCGCGCAGGTAGCGCTCGTCCAGGTGCTCCAGGCCGGCCAGGCGGATGGTCTTGAATTGCTCGCCCTGTGCCGGCAGGCCGTCCAGGTAATCTTTGATCTCCACGATCGACGGGATCGCATCGCGCGCCTGGCCGAAGAACTCCAGGCAGACGGTGCGCGTGAACTTCGGCATCTTGTGCAGGATCCAGCGCGCGGACGTGATCAGGCCATCGGTGCCCTCTTTTTGCACGCCCGGCAGGCCGGCCAGGAACTTGTCGGTAACGTCCTTGCCCAAGCCTTCCTTGCGGAACTTGCGGCCTTCGATTTCCAGGATCTCGGTCCTGAACGGCTCGCCCTTGGCTTCACCGCGCGCATTCGGGTGCGTCCATTCCAGCTTGAAGCGCGCCAGCGGCGTGTCGTGGATCTTGGACAGGTTGTGGTCCAGGCGCGTGACTTCCAGCCAGTCGCCGTTCGGGTCCACCATGCGCCAAGAGGCGAGGTTGTCCAGCGCGGTGCCCCACAGCACGGCCTTTTTACCGCCTGCGTTCATGGCGATATTGCCACCGATGCAGGAGGCGTGGGCCGAGGTCGGGTCGACTGCAAACACGAAACCCGCCTTCTCGGCCGCTTCGCTGACCTTGTTGGTGATGACGCCTGCTTCCGAGTGGATGGTCGCGTATTCGCGGTCCACGCCCGGCAGCACCTTCATTTCGACGGCGCCCAGCTTGAGCAGCTTCTCGGTATTGATGACCGCCGACAGTGGCGTCAGCGGGATTGCGCCGCCGGTGTAGCCGGTGCCGCCGCCGCGCGGGATAATGGTCAGGCCAAGTTCGATACAGCCTTTCACCAGGCCGGCCATTTCGTCTTCGCTGTCCGGGGTCAGCACCACGAACGGATACTCGACGCGCCAGTCGGTGGCATCGGTCACGTGGGTGATGCGCTTCATGCCGTCGAAGCAGATGTTGTGCTTCTCGGTATATTTGCCCAGCACTTTCTGCGTGCGCTTGCGCAGGTCGTACATCTGGCGGAACTCTTCGCCGAAGTCGGCGACTGCCTTGCTCGCGGCGCGCAGCAGTTTTTCCACGTTGCCGCTGCGCTTCTGCGAATCGGCATCGGCTGCCGCGTCGACGGTGTTGCGGCGCTTGTCCACTTCGGACAGGCGGTGATGCAGCGCGTCGATCAGTGCCTGGCGGCGCTTCGGGTTATCCAGCAGGTCGTCCTGCAGGTAAGGGTTGCGGCGCACGACCCAGATATCGCCCAGCACTTCGTACAGCATGCGTGCGGAACGGCCGGTCTGGCGAGAGGCCCGCAGTTCGTCCAGCAACGCCCAGGACTCTTCGCCCAGCAGGCGGATCACAATTTCGCGATCAGAGAACGAGGTGTAGTTGTACGGAATTTCCCGCAAGCGGGTGGGGGCGTGACCATCGGGCGTTTCGGCAAGCAGTGCCTGGATTTGAGCTGGTGCGTTCATATTGCGTGGACGGGGGGCTGACGCTAGGACAGGACATTCTATCTTATTGCGGCGCACAAGACAGGAACAGCCTTAGAGGCCAGCGGGGTTCCGTTAACGTCAATCAGCAGAACATTGTTCCGAGAATACAAAATATTCCCATTTTAAATTCGATCCCTCTAGCCCTCTCATGCCCGGAATTCTGCGCCAGTGCTGCTATGCGGAATCTTTACGATCAGCCGCCCAGCGCCTGCGCCAGCGAGCGCCAGAAACCATCCGGCACATACAGCAGCAGCGAAGTCATGGTCAGGTAGCGTGCCAGCTTGCCGATGGCCATATACATGACCGACGGCCAGAACGGCAGCTTCAGCCAGCCGCCCAGCGTGCACAGCGGGTCGCCGACGCCGGGCACCCAGGACAGCAGCATGGTCTTGGCCCCATAGTGCGCCAGCCAGCCGAACCAGCGGCTTGATCGTTCTTTGGTGAAGGCTTTCTTGGCGTAATAACCGATCCAGTAATCGACGATCCCGCCCAGCGTGTTGCCCACAGTGGCGACCGCAATGGCTGGCCAGAACAGTTCGGGATTCGCTTTACAGACGGCAAAGACGGCAGGCTCCGAGCCTAAAGGCACCAGCGTGGCTGAGACGAAACTGATGATAAAGACCGAGGTCAGCCCCACTTCCGGCGCCGCGATAAGGTCCAGCAGCCAGCGAATAGCGTTTTCAATCATGGGTCAATTATAATCATCCGTACCAAGCTCAAAGCACGTTAGACAACCTGCC
>JBCNOX010000592.1:0-3487 GCA_039593645.1 Pseudoduganella sp. | reverse complement strand
TGCGGTTTTCGTCGAGCCGGCGCACCGCTGCCTGCAGGGCGGCGGCATCGATCGGCGTCGGCATCACTTCGCGCACGCCGGCGCGCATGGCCTGCATCAGGAAGTCGGGCGTCTGCTGGGTGCAGGCCACGATGATGGCCATGTCGGGATGCTGCACGCTGAGCGTTTCCAGGCGCTCGAAGTCGTCGCCGTTCAGCAGCGGCTGGGCAACCAGCAGCAGGTCGGGCGCCATGCCGTCAAAGCGCGGCAGCTTGTCGAGCAGGCCTGGCAGCACGTCGACCTGGTCGGACGGGCTGCGTTCGCGCAGGATGCGGGCAATTTCGAACAGTTGCTTGTCATTGCTGGAGATGGCGGTGATCTTCATGGCATCGCTCAATTGGTGAAGCCGAGGCTTTCGGCGTAGACGACAGTGGTAGCTTGCGGCAGGGTGTTGGCCGGCTTCGAAACCGTGACGGCGCCGGCCTTGAAGATGATCGGGGTGTACACCACGTTCTGCACCGAGACTTCGACGTACATGATGCATTCGGTGGTACGGGTGGCGTCGTTGCAGGCCGACAGGTTGTCGCCCGCATCGAGCGGCACGGCGGTGACTTCATCGACGCCGTTCGCGCGCAGGTAGCGGATGAAGATATTCGAACTGGTGATCTCCGGACCGCCCGGCAGGGTGGCGGCGCCGAACAGGGCGAAACTCTTGATCGCTGCGCTGTCGGAAACCCAGCGCACGGTCGCTTCGCGCGCGCCGCGGCGGCTGATTTCCTGCATCGTGTTATATACGTACAGCATGCGTCCGAACTCGAAGATTGCGTAGATGAAGGCCAGCAGCAGGCTGCCGATGATCGCGAATTCCACGACTGCGGCGCCGGTCTGGCGTTTCTTGCTGAAATGGCGGGCCAGTGTTCGCATGGCATCCTCACAGCATGTAGCGCATGGTGGTGCGCGGGGTCAGGTTGATGGTGTTGATCGAGTTGCCGATCAGCGGGATGGTCTGGCCGATGTTGACCGCATAGCCGCTGATCTCGACCCGCACGCCGCCCGGCGCCGTGCCGTCGACGCAGGCGCTGTCGTTGTACGAAGCATCGAGGCAGGTGATCACCACGTTGCTGCGGGCGAAACCTGGCACCTTGGCAGCGTTGGCGGCAGCCACCACGATGTCCTTGGCGTTGCTGACCGCGTTCGAGTTGATGTTGGCGCTCTTGGCCACGCTCATGTAGCGCGCGCCGTCGCGGGTGGCCTTGCTCAAGGCATCGTAATAGGCGAAGGCGCGGCCGAATTCCCAGGTCCCTGCCAGCAGCAGGAACAGGATTGAAACCACCAGTCCGAATTCGACCAGGGCGGCGCCGGATTGCTTGGTAGATGGGCGGGTGCGCATGGCGTTCACTTGTAGAGTTTGACTTCGGCGGTGGGCACCGGCTCGACCAGGCCGGTGAATTCGACGTTCAGCCGCATCGGGGTGCCGGAGAAATCGGCCTTCTTCTGCATGAAGAATTTGCCGATACCGACCACGTTCATCACCCCGCAGGCGCCGCTGCCGACCGGCGGCGTGCGGCAGTCGATCAGCACGATGTTCAGGATGCGACGGTTTTCCACGCCGCTGCGCCCGGCCGGGGCCTGGAAGGTGGGGCCGCTGGACTGGTTGTAAGGCGCTGCGAACTGCGAGGTGAAGCCGGCGCCGACGCTGAGCGGGTAATTGGCGGCGTCGATATAGTCGGTGGCACTGGCTTTGGGGCCGTACATCAGCTGGTCGACGCCCGGCGTATTGGTGCCGATGGTGCCATTGGCCTGGGCCGGTGTAATCGCAGTGCTGCCGTCGGCCTGCACCGCCGGCGTATAGGACCACATGACGCCGTGCTGCGGATAGCTGGCCTGGGTTGTCACGCGTGATGCGGCGCTGACGGTACTGGGCCAGACCTTGGACGCATTGACGGCGGTGGCTTCGAAAGGCAGCGCGTATTTCGGCGTCTTCAGGCTGCCGTTGGTGACCGTGTCCACCGACTGCTGGTTGGGCAAGGCGGTGTTGGCGGCGTTCGAATCCTGCCAGGTGGTCGGTGCGGTCACCGCAGTCGGGCCGGCGCAGGGGCTGGCGCCGACGCAGTCGTATTCCTTGATGTTGACGTCCGGCGGCGCGCTGGCCGGATCGCATTTGGAGCCCCCCGAGTAGTCGTTGAAGCGCGAGTTGAGCGCCTTGTCCAGCGAGGCGGTGACGCCGGTGTTGGTGTACACCTGGCCGATGCCGGTCGGCAGCACGGCGCTATTGCCGACGCACATGAACGGTGCCGTGACGTTGGCCGAGGAATTGGCCGGGTTGCAGGCATTGGGCGGGGCGTTGACTGGATTGATCTGGTACGGGTCGGAGGTGGCGCCGCCCAGCGAGCCCAGTTCGAACACGTTGTACGACATGCCGCGGCGGAAGCCGTATTCGACAATCTCGGTAAAGCTGCCGTAGTTGTAGCTGGCAGTACGGCGGGTCGGGTCGACGGCGCAGATGCCGATCGGCGTCACCGTGTTGACGTAGCGGCCCGCTACGGCCCAGCCATAGGTGGAGGTGCTGTTGTTGCCGGCAATGCGCATCAGCCAGGTGTTGATCGATTGCGCCGTACCGCCGCTTCCGCCGGCGCGGGTGTCGACTTCGACGAAGGTGCGCCCGGTGGCATTGCCCAGGCTTTGCGCCAGCGTGTACCAGGGGCCGTCCGGACTGGCGGCGAAGCGGAAATTGGCATCCTGCAGCGTCAGCGTGCTGCCGAAGTCGTAGCGGTTCTTCAGCGCCAGCGCCTTGCCGGAGGCGACCGCCTTGTTCAGGCCCGCATCGGAGTTGTCCAGGTCCTTGCCGGCCGCCAGCGCCGCAGCGTCGGCCAGGTTCTGCAGCTCGGTCTTGACGATGTACAGGTGGCCAAGGTCCAGCACCAGGCCGCTGACCGGGATCAGGACGAGCATGAGCAGCAGGCCAGACATCACGGCCACCGCGCCGCGCTGCTGGTAATGCTTGGGATTGTGCCGGACCATGGCAATCTCCTAGCGGCCGACGCCGATCAGGAAGCTGTTGGCGTTCTTTTCAGGCGCCTTGAAGGACTTCACGTACTGGTCGTAGGCGGCCTTGGACGCGGGGCCGTCCAATCCCAGCGGTCCCGCCATATTGCGCGAGGCCGCCGGGTTCATCACTTGCGCATTGCGCATATCGGTGGCGGCCAGGCCCAGGTTGCGATCGACGTACGGTGTGGGCGACATGCAGGCGGCCAGGGTCAGTGGCAGCAGGGCGGTGCCGGCAGCGCGCAAGAAATGTTGGTTCATGATGGCCTCCTAGTTGACGTCAAAACCGCCGGGTTTCTGGGCAGGTTGTTTCTGGGTTTTCTGCGGCGGCTCGCCTTCCATCTTGCCCATGAAGATGCGCGCAGCGCGGCTCGGGTCGGTCACGTTCGAGGTCGGCAGGTTCTCGGCAAAGTCCGGCGGCAGCGGCTTCACCAGGCGCGGCGTGATGACGAACACCAGTTCG
>JBCNOX010000591.1:0-3487 GCA_039593645.1 Pseudoduganella sp. | reverse complement strand
GCAACGTCGCCGGAGATCAGGCGCTCGCCGCCGGGAAAGCCGGCGAACCAGCCCAGCTGCAGGGTTTCGCGATTGTCGTCGTACAGTCTCTGGATCGTCAGCGGCGTTTGCAGCATGTTTAACCTGCCGCTTGCAGGCTAGGCTGCCAGTTGACGATACGGCTGTAGACCGATTTCGGGTCCGGGTCTTCCGTCAGTGCCTGGCGGAAGGCGTCGTCCGAGAACATTTCTGCGATCTCGGACAGGATTTCCAGGTGCTGCTGCGTCACATGGTCTGGAATGAGCAGGAAGAACAGCAGGTTCACGGGCTTGCCGTCCGGCGATTCGAATGGAATCGGCTCGGCCAGGCGGACGAAGGCAGCCAGCGGCGCCTTCAGGCTCTTGGAACCCTTGATGCGCCCGTGCGGGACCGCCACGCCGTGGCCGAGGCCGGTGGAGCCCAGGCGTTCACGCGCGAACAGGTTGTCCGATACGGTGGAGCGAGCGATGCCGCAATTGTTCTCGAAGATCAGGCCGGCTTGCTCGAAAGCGCGCTTTTTGCTGGAGACTTCCAGGTCAAGCTGGACGTTCTCTAGCGAAAGGATTTTGCTCAGGTTATTCATGACGCGACATTGATGTGCTTTGCGAGCGCATTATAGGCCTGTTTCTCAGCCGTGTAACTCGAATTTCACGCAATGTTTCCTTGTGGAAAAAGCTTTTACTGGCGGGCGTTGCGCAAATTGGACGGCCGCTGTGCACTACTAAAGTTGGTACGCCATGGGTTGATATCAAGGCCGCCTCGGCGGGTGTAGCGCGCGTACACGGTCAAATGCTGGGGCTTGCACTGGCGCAGGATGTCCGTGAAGATGCGCTCGACGCATTGCTCGTGGAATTCATTGTGCTCGCGGAAACCGATCAAGTATTTGAGCAGGCTTTCCTGGTCGATCTGCGGGCCGTAATAGCTGATCTGTACGCTGCCCCAGTCGGGCTGGCCGGTGACCAGGCAATTCGATTTCAACAAATGCGAGACGAGGGTCTCCTCTACTGGCATTTCGTCGAAATTGGCTTTCAGGGTTTCCGGCTGCGGCGAGTAGTTGTCGACGTCGATGTCCAGGCGGTCGAGCAATTGGCCTTCCAGTTCGCCCATTGCCAGCTTGTCGAAGTCTTCCTGCATCGTCAGGGTGACGTGCACGTTGGCGCCGGCGGCGGAGGACAGGTCTTGCTGCAGCAGGATTTTCAGCGCGTCGGGACCGGCCAGCCTGGTCTGGTTGAAGGAATTGAGGTAAAGCTTGAAAGATTTCGATTCGATCAAGTTTGGCGAGTCGGCAGGGATGGTGAAGCGGGCCACCGCCACTTGCGGCTTGCCGCGCATGTTCAGCCAGGACAGCTCGTAGCCGTTCCAGATATCCACGCCGAAGAAGGGCAGGGTGCCTTTCAGGCCCAACTCGTCACGCTTGGCCTGGCGCGGGATCGGGAACAGCAGTTCCGGCGCGTAATCGGTGCGGTAGGCGGAGGTTTTGCCGAGGGGGGAATGTTCTGGGAGGTTGGACATGGCGGACTTCGTTTTGCGGGACAGTCTGCCAGTTTACCAAAAACCGGTAGTTCGGTGTCTGACCCGCAGGGGCAGACACCTGACGGTCGCGCAGCCATTGGGTGGGTTCGAGGTCTTTGGCTTTTTGCGAAGATCAACGGCGCACAACCGAACCTGCGGCTGTGGCGCAGACAGGGTCTGACGCTGCGGGCCAGACCCTGGTTTACCGGTTTTAGAGGAACAGCTTGTAAACCGGATTCTGCGACTCATCCCAATAGCGATACCCCAGCGTCGCCAGGAACTGCGCGAACTTGTCCGCATCCTGCGCCGGCACCTGCAAGCCGATCAGGATCCGTCCCACGTCACCGCCCTGCGAGCGGTAATGGCACAGCGAGATATTCCACTCCGGCGCCATCGAATCGAGGAAGCGCATCAGCGCCCCCGGGCGCTCCGGGAATTCAAAGCGGTACAGCAATTCATCCTTCGCCAGCACGCTCTTGCCGCCCACCAGGTGGCGCAGGTGCGACTTGGCCAATTCATCGTGCGTCAGGTCCAGCGTCTTGAAGTTGTTCTCTTCAAAGCGCCGTGCAATCGTCGACGATTCGCTGCGGTCGGCTATCTGCACGCCGACAAACACGTGCGCCTGCTCCTGGTCGCTTATACGGTAGTTGAACTCCGTCACGTTGCGCGGGCCAATCAGGCTGCAGAAGCGCTTGAACGAGCCGCGCTGCTCAGGCATGGTCACCGCGAACACCGCTTCGCGCGATTCACCCAGTTCCGCACGCTCCGCCACAAAGCGCAGGCGGTCGAAGTTCATATTTGCGCCGCTGCAGATGGTGACCAGGGTTTCGCCCTGCACCGGGTACTTGCCCATCTCCGCACGTTCGACATAGGCCTTGGCGCCGGCAACCGCCAGCGCACCGGAAGGTTCCAGGATCGAGCGCGTATCGGTGAACACATCCTTGATCGCGGCGCAGATCGCATCGGTATCGACCACGATCACCTCATCGACGAATTGCTGCACGAGGCGGAAAGTCTCTTCACCCACCAGGCGCACCGCGGTGCCGTCTGCGAACAGGCCAACGTCGGACAAGGTCACGCGTTCGCCCGCCTTGATGGAGCGGCCCATCGCATCCGAATCCATGGTCTGCACGCCGATGATCTTGATATCCGGGCGCAACTGCTTCACATAGGCTGCCACGCCGGCGATCAGGCCACCGCCGCCGATCGGCACGAAGATCGCGTGGATCGGGCCGGAGTGCTGGCGCAGGATTTCCATGGCAATCGTGCCCTGGCCGGCGATCACTTCCGGATCGTCAAACGGGTGCACGAAGGTCAGCTTCTGCTCTTTTTCAAGTTGCAGGGCGTGGTTGTAAGCGTCCGTATAGGACTCGCCGTGCAGCACTACTTCCACGCTGGCGCCGCCGCGGCGACGCACCGATTCGACTTTCAGCAGCGGGGTGGTGGCCGGCATGACGATCAGCGCGCGGCAACCGAGTTTGGCTGCGGACAGGGCGACGCCCTGCGCGTGATTGCCGGCCGAGGCGCAAATGACGCCGCGCTTCAATTGCGCGTCGCTCAGATTCGCCATCTTGTTGTAAGCGCCGCGTACCTTGAAGCTAAAGACGTCCTGCATGTCCTCGCGCTTGAAGTAAATCTGGTTGCCAATTCGCTGCGAGAGAATCGGTGCCAGTTCGAGCGGGGATTCATGGGCCACGTCATAGACGCGGGAAGTCAGGATTTTCTTCAGGTAGTCGATAGTCATGATTTGCAAAAGTAAAGGTGTGGTGCAAAGACTGACAACGGCGGGTAACCGAAGGAGGTGCACGCCTGCCATGCGGGTATGCGGGAGGCAGGTTGTCTAACGTGCTTTGAGCTTGGTACGGATGATTATAATTGACCCATGATTGAAAACGCTATTCGCTGGCTGCTGGACCTTATCGCGGCGCCGGAAGTGGGGCTGACCTCGGTCTTTATC
>JBCNOX010000590.1:0-3493 GCA_039593645.1 Pseudoduganella sp. | reverse complement strand
CGACCTCGTACCGCAGCAAGGACCGCAACACCGGCGAGCAAAAAGAGCTGACCGAATGGCACCGTATCTCCTTCTTCGGCCGCCTGGCCGAGATCGTGGGCCAGTACCTGAAAAAGGGTTCTTCCGTCTACGTGGAAGGCCGCCTGCAAACCCGTAAATATACCGACAAAGACGGCATCGAGAAGTACGCTACCGACATCATCGCGGAAAACATGCAGATGCTGGGTGGCCGCGGCGATTCCGGCGGTGGCATGGGTGGCGGCATGGGCGGTGGCGACGACATGGGCTACGACGCGCCTCCAGCACGTCCGGCACCACGTCCACAGGCTGCTCCGGCACCGGCACCACGCCCGGCACCGCGCCCAGCGCCGAACTTCTCGGATATGGATGACGACATTCCGTTCTGATTCAGGTACTTAGCTGGCACCTTCGGAACCCTGACATGCCTTGGCTGTCAGGGTTTTTCTTTGCCGTTTCTGGTTTATGTACGAAATTCACCTTACCGTCGCCGCCATGGCCACTTCGGCCTGGCAGGCATTTTCCGGGGTGGCGGAACGAACCGGACTATTTCAGTTGGGAACCGCCGCTGGCCTGGATTTATGCTGGCGACGCGGCTATTCCAAAAACGCTTAACAAACTCCTGGCGGCGCTGGCCTTGGAACTCAAGCGAGCCGGTTTCAAGCAAGTGGTGCCCGCAGTGCCCCGGAACGCCGATATCACTGCAACTGCAGGCGCAAACGACGGCGAGTGGTAGTTGAAGCGCGCTTACCGCTCTATTGCCCATATGATAAAGTTAAAAAGATAGTATTTTTTGAACTGGACGCAATGGGACGCGATCGGGAGTCTCTCCAGCGGCAGGTAGCCCTGGTAAGTTACGGCAGCAGCTTCCTGCGCAACAAGCTTGCGCTGAACGACTGGTACCAGCACGAGATCTTCGTCGGCGCGCCGCAGCAGTTCAGGGATCGCGGGAACAACGCTTTGCTGGCAGGCGATATCCCCCTCTGGCTGGCCAACTTGGCGCAAGGCGGCGCAACCCGGCTGTCGCTGCACCCGGTGGAGGCGCTTGGCGTCGAAGCGCCGCCGGCCTTGGGCGAAAGCCGGCAAGTCGTGGCAGTCCATTATCCCGACCGTTGCCAGCTTTGGGCTGCCGGCGTGGAGCAGGCAGCATGGAAAGCCGGCGATCAAACCTTGCTGAACGCCGCAGCTTATGCCGGCGAAGTCGATTGCTACGTGTGCGTGGAAGAGCGGCCGGGCCAGCTCGATGTGCCGCATACCGACTGGAAGAAGCTGGCCGCCGCCATCGCTGCCGACCTGGAGATGCAAGTCCCTTCGGGCTCTGTGCCGGCCGTGGAGCATCCGCTGTTCGTCGCCACCGGCGCCGATTCGCTGGCGCACGACGTGCTCGAGACGCTGGATCGCGCGCAAGCAAAGTTTGAAAACGACACCCACCCCAAGAACGAGAACAGCAACTACCAATACCTGGATGAGGAGGGCGCGGCCGCTGTCGATCACTGGGGGGCACGGCTCAATGGCTGGATAAGGGAAGTGCTGCTACGGGCAGCCAATATCGAAGGTGGAGGCGCCGTGCGGCATGAGGAAGGGCCATTGGTGCGCCTGGTGCAGGCGCCGCACCCGCCGCAGCCAGTGGCTGCGTCTGCGCCAGCCGAGCCAGTCAGCCAGGCGCCCGCAACAGGCAGGTGGGTCAACCGGGCAGGGGTAGCCATCGCATTCGTGGTACTCAGCGTGCTGGTGGTCGCCATTGCCCACATCATCGCCCGCTTCCCCTGGCTGGCCGCCCTGATCGTCCTGCCCTGGGTGCTCTACATACAACAGAAGAAGTAGTTACGCGGCAGTTGTAATTGAAAGAAAATACACGGCAATTCATGATTTGACATTTATTTCCTAGGGGAAAATGTCATGTTCATTGTCTGGGGACGCAAGATTACGCGCCGCACCTTGGGGTATGTGGCGGATTTCTGCGGCATCTGCCGGGTGCCGCGCGCCTTCCGCATGTCCCGTGTCGGTTCGGCCGGCCATGTCTATTACATCAGCTTTGGCGAAGGAAAACTGGTTGGCCACCAGCGCACCTGCACCAGCTGCGGCGCGTTCGGCGATGCCGACGTCAACGCCTACGCCGGCATTTCGCGCACCCCGAAGCCACTCGAAACCTTGAAGCGCGAAACTTTCCCTGGCCTGGATGCGGCGCTGGAACAGCGCATGGCCCTCGAAGAGCGCATCAAGACCGCGCCGCACCTGCTGACGGAGGATGAGCGCGCGGCCCTGGTGTTCTCACCATTCAACCTGCTGTCGCCCAAAGTCGAACATCACTTTGCAAGTACGCGCATGGATGGCGGCGTGGCGTTGGCGATTGCCGGCGGCATTGGCCTGTGCTACATCGCTCCCGCGATTGGCTCCACGATTTCGCCGGAACATATCGCGCCGGCCTTCCTGGTCGGCCTGGTGGCCGGCATTGGCCTCCTGATCTGGCAGCTGCGTGCCGCGGGGCCGCGTTACATGCGCAAGGAGATCCTGCCGCTGCTGGGGAAATCGCTGGCGCCGCTGAAGCCAAGCGAGGCCGAGATCGACCGTGCCTTGCGCGAATACAAAAAGGCGGGCCACAAGATCGGCGGCAAATTGAAGGCGTCCGAAGTCATCGAGGCCATTCGCTCGCCGGCATAGAAGTTCAAGTATGATCGGTCTGTTGCCAAGACTATATTGATCGCCATGCTCCAGACCCCTGCCGGTTTCCTGCCCCTGATCCAACCCGCTCCCGCCACAGATATCCAGACGCTGGTCTTCCACAAAGACCGCCTGCTGCTGCGGGAGGAAAGCCTGGCGCTGCCGCAGCATGCGGAACTGCTTGCAGCCGGCCTGGAATTGGCCGGTGCTTTGCCGCTCGGTACCTGGGAAGGTCGCTACTGGCAGGTCGCCCAGGCGCCGCACGATACGCCGCCGCTGGATGGCCACGCCTACATCGGCCTGCGCGCCTTGTTCGGCGCCGTCGACGACGGCTTGCTTAGCCTTGCGGGGCGCGGCTTCCAGATCGCCGAATGGGCGCGCACCCATCGCTTCTGCGGCGCCTGCGGCGCGCCGATGCTGCTGGCGCCCGGCGAGCGCGCCATGCGCTGCACATCCTGCAGCCACCTCGCCTACCCGCGCATTTCGCCGGCCATGATGGTGCTGATCAAAAAGGGCAGGCAGCGCCTGCTGGCCGCGCACGCCAACTCGCCATACAAGCGCTACACCGCGCTGGCAGGCTTCCTCGAAGCCGGCGAGTCGGTGGAGGAAGCGGTGCATCGCGAAGTGTTCGAAGAAGTCGGCCTGCGCGTGCACAACCTCAAATACTTCGGCAGCCAGTCCTGGCCATTCCCGCATTCGCTGATGATCGCCTTCACCGCCGAATACCTGGACGGCGAGATCGTCACCGACCCCAATGAAATCAGCGACGCGCGCTGGTTCGGCCCCGAGGACGAGTGGCCAACGCTGACGCATA